>CAYQBZ010000317.1:0-4645 GCA_964415855.1 uncultured Rikenellaceae bacterium | reverse complement strand
AGGTCTTACCCATCCGGTTTCTATCCCTTCAGGGAAGATCTTCTTATCAGGAGGGGGACACAGGTTTGTTAAAACATCACTGTTCACCATCGTATTCAGGTCAGATCCTGCCATTATCACTCTCCAGGGAGTTATTATCGTGCCTTTAACTCCTGCAATATGCGACAAACGTTCAACATCCTCCCTGGTATATCTGAGAACATAAGGGTAAGAGGCAGGATGACTGTGACCGAGACGAATTGTGAATCCGTTTTTGCCGTTACTCTGCAGGGCCATACCGGCATAGTTGACGAGGTTGGCTTCTGTAACGGCAGCATAACCATTTTCTTCTGGCAGTTTAACAAGAAGGGGAGGAGCAGCCCATTGTCCCGCCGGAACAGTATCAATCAGTTTTTTTTCATGCACACCTTCGTAATGCATATACAGATCGTGATACCATACCAGGCTACCGGCAGGAACCTTCAGAACAGATGCTTCATCCGGATACCTGATTGAGTTTTCCTCACCTGGAACCACGAACCTGAATGCGAGGGCATCATTAAACATCCTGATCTCAAGTTCATATTTCATTCCTGTTTCAGAATTTGTAAGAGGAATGGAAGCACCGTTGTAATTATCCCTCGCAACGGAATGAGGGCCAAATACAGGATAAGAAGTATCATCCATGTATTTCCTTATCCTCCTGCTTTTTACACCTGTGGTAATCGTAATTCCGTCAACTGACATCTGCAGAGGTGATGGCTCCAGCACAGGTATTCCATTCAGTGTTACAGAAATTGCCAGATTATCGTTATCTGTGGATATCAGGCAGTGGAGTTTTCCATCAGGAGCCCGCAGATCCAGCAGGGAACCCGATTCAGGTGAAGGGGAACAAGCTATCATTACTGAAGCCAGAACAAGGGTAAAAAGACTGAATGATCTTTTCATTTGATGAGTTGTTTAATTAACATTTGAACCAGCGGTCTTTAAAGCTGCAGATAGCTAAGCAAACTACACAGAGGAGCACAGAGAAGACACAGAGAGCCACAGAGAAAAATGCTATTTAAGTGCAGTACTTTGTTTGATACTTACAGATCCCCTAACGTCGATTTTTATAACTGAAGCAATCGCGTCAGGAGCCATTGCAGGCAGAGTAATTGTAAGATTACCACCTGAAACAGATGTTTTAACGCTGGCTCCTGTTGCGACGAGCCTGGCGGAAACGATCCTGTTCGTGAACTCAGGTATTATAAGCTTTCCATCAGCCGGCCAGTCGAATACGGAAAAATAGAGTGTGGTTCCGTTTTTTGTCTCTTTAACAGTACATCGGCCCCACGGGAAGAGTCCCCATGGACTTGCTTTTGTGCCATAAACAGCTTCCCCGTTAACCTTCATCCATTCCCCTATTTTTGCAAGGATCTCAACTGATTCCTGTGGAAATTCCCCCAGGGAGGTTGGCCCTACATTAAGAAGGAAATTTCCTCCCTTGGATGCAATATCAAGCAGGTTATGGATAAGTGTTTCAGGTGACTTGTAATTGTGGTCATAGCTTTTGTAACCCCAGGTTCCGTTCATTGTCATGCATGTCTCCCAGTCGGTCCCGTCAAGGTCCTTCAGGTTGGGAATCCTCTGTTCAGGGGTTTTATGATCGCCAGGGAAATTCGGTCTTTTAAGGCGGTCATTGGTTATAATGTTAGGCTGAAGTACAAGAAGAGCCTGAAGTTTTGTGGCTGCCTCATCGGTCATATTTGTAGGGGTATCCCACCACAGGACTGCTATTTCTCCATAGTTGGTAAGTATTTCCCTCACCTGGGGAACTGCAACATCATCTATATACTGGTCAAATGTCTTTTTTTCCTGTGCCGGATCCCAGTGCCCGTTGTGCTCTTTTGTATAGGCATCTATTATCACCGAATCGGGATTTGCCCATCCTTCTTTGGTGGGTCTGCGGGCAGCTGCACCACCGGGATTGTTCCAGTCCTGGGCCTGGGAATAATAGAATCCGAGTTTTATCCCGTACTTTTTGCAGGCTTCGGCAAGAGGTTTGAGAAGATCTTTACCGTATTCCGTGGCATCAACGACATTCCATTTACTTGCTTTGGACCCGAAGAGTGCAAAACCGTCGTGATGTTTGGAGGTAATAACAATGTACTTCATCCCGGCATCCTTTGCCATTCTGACCCAGGCATCAGGATCGTAGTTCACAGGATTGAACTGCCTGGCCATGCGCTGGTAATCGGCAACAGGTATTTTACCCCTGTTCATTATCCATTCACCTATCCCGCCAATCTGGCGGCCATCCCAGGTACCGGCGGGTATCGAATACACTCCCCAGTGTATGAACATTCCGAACCGTGCTTCGCGCCACCATTCCATCCGTTCATCCCTGGTAAGTGACTTCTGGCTCATCAAACCCTGAAGTGTAATAAACAGGGCAATAAGAGAAATTATTGATTTTTTCATTTGCTTGGTTATTTATGTAATGGTTGTAAAAGTTGTAAAGTTGTAAAGTTGCAGTTGTTAATTAACAATGGATGGTATAATAGTATAACTTTCCCCCGGCTGTGTCATGAAATCAATAACAAAGGTCTTATCAAGGGGGACATCCTGCAGAGGAGACAAATTATTCTTTATTACTTTGGGGACAGGATCTGTTTTATAGAAAGGATTGGGATTTTCTCCTGATGCAGGTTGGAAAGCCGTCTCAAGTATTTTTACAGGTATTTTGGTCATTATCCTGCAGTTACCACCCAGTTCCGACAATATTGCCGCTTTGGTCAGTTGATTCTCTTTCCATTCCATATCAACAACAAAACCTCCCCTGCCCCTCAGGCCTTTCACCGATCCTTCCGTCCACTCCGATGGCAGGGCAGGCAAGAGGCTGACATTACCATCACAGCTTTGAAGCATCATTTCCGTGATACCTGCCGTTCCTCCAAAGTTACCATCTATCTGGAAAGGAGGATGGCCGTCAAAAAGGTTCGGATAGGTTCCTCCGCCTTTGTAGGTTGGATTTTTAGGTCCGATATATGTAAGTCCCGCTTTAAGTATCCTGTATGCATGGTCCCCATCTTCAAGGCGTGACCACCAGTTTATTTTCCAGGCCATCGACCATCCGGTGCTTATATCTCCTCTGTGGATCAACGATTGTTTTGCTGCAGCAGCGAGGTCAGGTGTGCGGCGGGGACTGATCTGTGACCCTGGATATAGCCCGAACAGGTGGGAGATGTGCCTGTGATTATCCTTGGGATTGTCGAGGTCGAGAAACCACTCCTGCAGTTGCCCGTACTGTCCTATGTGGAATGGATAAAGCCTGTCCAGGGCATCCTGCAGTCTCGATTTGAATTCAGGCTCAGCATCCAGGATGTCGAGGGTGTGTATTGAGTTGGTGAACAGATCGCGTGTTATGCTCATATCCATTGTGGTAGCCATGCTGACCTCGTATGTCTTTCCTTCTATGCTGAAGGTATTTTCAGGTGATGTTGAAGGATTGGTAACAAGATAACCGTCTGGTCCCTCCACCAGCCATCCCAGGAGAAACTCCGAAGCACCTTTCATCAGGGGCCAGGCAGTTTCACGGAGATATTTCTCATCGCCTGTGTATTCATAATGCCGGAAGAGATGCTGACTGAACCATGCTCCTGCCATTGGCCAGCACGACCACCGGGGAGCACCCCTGGGATCCCAGGTGCCACCACCCGGGGGACTTGTCTTTGCCCATATATCGGAGTTATGGAATACACACCAGCCATCGAGCCCGAAATCGATACCTGCCGTTTTTGCACCGTTTACCGCAAGACTGCCAATAAAGTTTATAAGGGGAGTATGGCATTCGCTGAGATTAGTGTTCTCTGCAAGCCAGTAATTCATCTCAGTGTTGATATTTGTAGTGTAGTTACTGCCCCATGGAGGCTGGACCTGATCGTTCCAGATACCCTGCAACGTTGCAGGCATCCCCTGATCGCGGGAACAGGAGATGAGCAGGTACCTGCCATACTGATAATACAGTGACAGCAATTGCATGTCCCTTTCACCCGAATTAAACCTTAGCAGCCTGTCGTCCGTTGGCAAAGCCAGTGCTTCTTCGTCGCTCCCCAGGTTGAGTGATACCCTGTCGAACAGGTGGCGGAAATCTTTTATATGGGTTGCTTTGATCTCTTTGTAGGATTTTCCGGAGACATCTCTTATTATCTGATCAGCTTCTGTTGACGGATCTTTCCCCTCAAGTCCGGGAGACTTGTCAAAACCATTATAGCTTGTTGCACCTGCAAGGAATAGTGTCACTTTATTTGCACCCGTTACTGTGACTATCCCGGATTCGTTCTTCACCGTTCCCCCGGAAGGTGCAACCTTCAGCTGAATCTCAAAATTTGTACCTTCGCCGTTTGCGTCGTTATATCCTACCTGCACCGCTTCCTCTGGCCTGTGTGCCACATGGTAGGGGGCTTTCCCCTTAAGGATAAGCCTGTTATCAGAGCTGCTTTCAACAGTGTACCTTAACTTTGATGTAAGGGAAGCTTCGAATGACAGTCCATTTTTTGTATCAGATGTCATCTCAATTACCAGGGATTTATCGGGATAACTAATGAAAGCCTCCCGTTTATACACTACACCTGAAGCCTTATAGCTTACACAGGAGACAGCTTCCTGGATATTCAGGCCGCGA
>CAYQBZ010000316.1:0-4659 GCA_964415855.1 uncultured Rikenellaceae bacterium | reverse complement strand
GATCAAAATATCTTAACTCCACAGTGTCAGTAAGATTATATTCAATCAGATCTTGCAGGGACCTGACAGGAACATCCTCACTAAGTCCGGCCAGGTATTTGTTAAGCCCGTCCTTGAATTCGTAAAGCAGTACCTGGTATGATGCACTGTTGTAGTTCTCCCCCCTGGGCACTTCAATCTCAACCACTTCAGCACCTTTTGCTTCCAGGAAGTAAATTGAACGGGCAATGAGAGTATCCACCTTATCTGAGAAGCCCATTGCTCTTTTAAGAAGACCGATCCTCTTTCCTTTAAGTCCGTCCCTGTTTAGGAACTGGGTGTAATCTGTCTTATATTTTCCCTCTGATGCTGTCGTTTTTGAATCGGAAGTATCGATACCTGTCAATGCCCCAAGAGTTATGGCAACATCCTCAACCGTTCTGCCCATAGGTCCCGGAGTATCCTGGGTAAATGATATGGGAATGATACCTGAACGGCTGATAAGGCCTACTGTAGGTTTCAGCCCAACAATCCCGTTATTATTGGAAGGACATACTATCGATCCGTTCGTTTCGGTTCCCAGGGCAATCATACAGAGATTGGCAGATACGGCTACTCCCGACCCTGAACTTGATCCGCATGGATTGCGGTCGAGGACATAAGGATTCTTTGTTTGTCCCCCAATACCGCTCCAGCCGCTTGAAGATGTCTCGGCACGGAAGTTGGCCCATTCGCTGAGATTCGATTTAGCAATTATTACGGCACCTGCCTCTCTGAGCTTTTTTGCTACCCAGCTGTCATTTGCCGGGAAGGAATTTCGCAGGGCAGTTGCACCGGCCGTCGCAGGCATCATATCGTGCGTGTCAATATTATCTTTCAGGATCACAGGGACACCATGCAAAGGACCTCTTATATTTCCCGCTGCAAATTCACTGTCAAGATCCGCTGCTATCTTCAGTGCATCCGGATTAATTGCAATTACAGAATTCAGCGCGGGTCCGTTTTTGTCAAGTTCAATAATCCGGTTGATGTATATGTTAACGATGTCGGTCACGGTGAATTTTCCTTCCTTATAACCATTTTGCAATTCTCTGATTGTGATCTCTTCAATCCAACTGTTGTCGCCCTCGGACCGTACATCATTATTTACAGGCGATTTGCATGTTATGAGGATCAGCATTGCGGAGAGTGACAGTAATGACCATTTTGACAGGCAGGTGTTCATGATTTTTTGATTTATAATATTTAATAATATTTCAGTAATCCCGGTATAACATAAATCATAAAATTATGAATAATAAATCAATTTGAATATATTTGAATGCCAGGAGATGACGAAGACAATAAAGCCAGGTGAGATGTCTCAAATGCATCACTTTTAGAAATGAAAAACATCTACCTTCAGATTCTTGAACAAAATCCAGCCCTTGCCCCAATGGTTCTGGCAACCGTTATCAGGACCTTAGGATCCACTCCTCAAAAACCAGGTAGTTCGGCTCTTTTCACCGGTAAAGGTCTTCTTGCAGGAACAGTCGGAGGAGGTGTTGTTGAAGGTAAGATCCATAATATAGCTATGGATGCAATTCAGTCAGGAGAATCGTGCCAGTACAGTTTTGA
Organism: uncultured Rikenellaceae bacterium; assembly: GCA_964415855.1. Taxonomy (GTDB): domain Bacteria; phylum Bacteroidota; class Bacteroidia; order Bacteroidales; family VadinHA17; genus LD21. Next base: position 3,063 of record CAYQBZ010000316.1, on the reverse strand, counting down.
CCTGGCAAATGATATTTCCAGGAAAGACGATGCTATATGTGGCGGAGAGATAGACCTCCTGGTAGATGCAAATCTGAAAAGTCACCTGGGTACATTTGAGAAGCTGAAAAGATCGATAGCCGATCGTAGTCCGGGTATCCTTCTTACAAGGGTCGCAGACTCAAACCGCAAGATGGATATAAAGCGTTTCTGGATAACTGAATGCTTTAGGACTGATATACCGGGAGAGCTTATGACTATCATTGAACCGGAGGTAATCAGGATGCTTTCGGAAGGCAGGCATTCGCGGTATAAAGAGATGGAAATTACGATCCCCGGGGAAAAATCCTCCTCACTCATTCTCCTGGAGCCGGTTCTTCCTCCTGAGCAACTTGTTATTGCGGGAGCAGGTCATATTGGGAAGGCATTGGCCAGGTTGGGAAACATGCTGGATTTTGAGGTATCAGTTATTGATGACAGGCCCGAATATGCAAATACCGGAAATATACCGGATGCTGATCATATAATTGTAAAAAATATTGGTAATGCCATGGTGGAACTGCCTAAAAACAAAAGTACATATGTGGTGATAGTTACACGTGGACATAAGGATGATGCTGAAGCCCTCAAACCATGCATTGGCGCTGATCTGGCCTATACAGGTATGATCGGGAGCAAAAATAAGATCGCTGCGATGAAAGCCGATTTCATGGGTCAGGGCCTTGCTTCAGCGGACCAGTGGGAAGAGATCTATGCTCCGGTCGGACTCGATATCAAATCACAAACAGTAGAAGAAATTGCTGTGAGCATTGCTGCCCAGCTGGTGCAGGTCAGGAACAGTAGATTAACTTAATTAGAACAGCATTTTTAAGAGGCAAAGTCGTGAATTTGAAACAGATATAACCTAATTAAACCACAGTTATGGGCAGCATATGGGGTATAATTCTTGCAGCAGGAGAGTCGAAGAGAATGGGATTTCCAAAAATGCATCTTACCTTTAATGGCATGACAATGATTGAAACCGTTGTCCGGAATATTAATAAGTCAGATGTAGATAAGATTTTGGTAGTTCTTGGTGCAAATAGCGACTCATTAAGGGAGGTAGTAAGCAACTTGCCTGTAATATCTTGTTATAATGATAATTACAAAGACGGGATGCTTTCATCCGTAATATGCGGAGTTAATAATACTCCGGAAGATGCAGAAGCAGTTTTAATATTCCAGGGTGACCAGCCGATGATCACTGCTGATGTGATAAATAATGTAATAGGGGCATACAGGAAATCGGGAAAAGGTATTGTTATGCCAGTTAATAAGGGTAAACGCGGGCATCCGCTTCTCGTGGATAAAAAGTACAGGAGCGAGATAGGAAAGCTCGATCCGGATGAAGGGCTGCGCTCTCTTTCCTATAAATTCCCGGGAGATGTCCAGGAAGTTGAATCGGATAATTCCGGTATATTGCTCGATTTTGATACTATGAAAGACTATGAGGAAAATTTAAATCAAATTTAATAACTATGGAAGAAACAATCAGTTTTCGGTTAAACGGGAAAAGCATGAAGGTCCTGATCGATACCTCGCAGACACTCTTGTGGGCTCTGCGAAATCATTTCGGACTTACCGGGACCAAATTCGGATGCGGAATGGGATTCTGCGGATCCTGTACGGTTCTCGTGGATAATGAGCCTTTAAGATCCTGCATGATGTCAGTTGGTGATATTGCAGGTAAAAATGTTGTAACCATTGAGGGACTTGCAAGAAACGGCAATTTACATCCTGTACAGAAAGCATTTGTGGAGCACGATGCCTTACAGTGCGGTTATTGTACTCCCGGAATGATAATGAATGCAACCGGCCTTCTTCTGAAAAATCCTTCACCTACGGAGCAGCAAATAAAGGAAGGTATGGAAGATAACCTCTGCCGTTGCGGAGCACATGTCAGAATTGTTGCTGCCGTTCAGAGTGCAGCCAAAGAAATGAAAGGAGGGAAATAATCATGAAAAAAGAAGTTAAAGGAATTCAGGATTCAGTAGAAACGGTTAAGCGCAAGGGCATGCCCAGGAGAGACTTTTTTAAGCTTCTGGGTTTTGGAATAATTATCTTTTTCCGGCCATGGGGCATAAAAGAACTCTTTGGACTGACAGCTGAACAGGCAAGGAGCCTGCCAAAGGATTATAATGCATTCCTCAGGATTGCTGAAGATGGTACCGTAACATGTTTCACCGGCAAGGTTGAAATGGGACAGGGTATTATTACCTCATTGCCACAGATTATGGCAGATGAATTAAATGTTAAACTGGGGAGTATAAAAATAATTATGGGAGACACCGACCTGTGTCCATGGGATGCAGGTACCTGGGGCTCTCTGACTATCAGGGCTTTCAGTCCGTTCATGAGGGCAGCTTCTGCGGAAGCCAAAGGAGTCCTTATTGAACTGGCATCAGAAAAGCTGGGAGTTCCTGTCGCACAGCTCGAAGCAAAGGAGGGAGTCATTACCAGTGTGAAAGATCCAAAGAAATCCGTTACTTACGGTCAGCTTGCCAAGGGTCAGAGAATTGAGAGATTTCTTGATGTTAAGCCTAAGGTAGAAGATTATACCCAGTTCAATTATGTGACTACTTCATATAGTCATGTTGATGCTGTGGCGAAAGTCACAGGAGAGGCAAAGTTTGCCGGTGATATGAAATTACCGGGTATGGTTTTTGCCAGGATACTCAGGCCACCATCACACGGAGCAAAACTGACCTCCGCAGATGTTTCCGGTGCAGAGAAAGTAGCCGGGACACAGGTGGTCCGCGATGGCGATTTTATTGCTGTTCTTAATGAAAACCGCGACAGGGCTGATGAGGCAATAGTTAAAATAAATGCTGAGTATTCTTTTGACGAACCGCCTGTTAATAACAGGAATATTTATGAGTCGATGCTAAAAGCCGAGACTTCACCCAGGGTGGTGAGGACTAACGGCGACCTTGCAACGGGCCGTAAGCTATCCACTAAGATATTTGAATCGGAGTTCCACGATCCTTACTGTGCACATGCCCCTATGGAAACACATTCCGCTCTTGCTCATCTTGACGGTGATAA
>CAYQBZ010000315.1:0-4678 GCA_964415855.1 uncultured Rikenellaceae bacterium | reverse complement strand
TCTGTCTATGAACATCTGGAGTAAGGTCTGAGTGTAGTTATGCCTTACTTTCTTCCAGTCACCGGTCTCTTCAAAAAGAGATGGCAGACAATTCCTGAGATCATAGTGCCACCTCTTCATGAAGACGTCAAAAAGATCGGGAGTCCAGCGGATACCTCCCGGGGAGTTGATCTGAGGTTCATCTGTAAATGTACCGGGTATGGTTTTTCCAAATTCTTCACCAACAGCCTTCTCGTAACCGGTCATTGTTACTTCGATAAATTTTTGGGTGACACCGGGATAAAGAAGATCAACATATGAAAAACCACCGTACCAGTCCGATTTTCCGTTATATGTTTTTGAGAACAGGAGATAGGTGCCTGTTTTTCCCTTCTCATCTGCCAGTGAAGCTGTAATATTTCTACAGGAGCCGTTCTCCTCCTTAAGGCACAGGTAATACCTGTCGCAGGTGTCAGGAAGTGTCTCAGATTTTGTCATCCTCAGTCCCTGTCCCTGGTTATATGATTCGGGCATCTCGTCAGGGACATGTCCCCCGCCAAATCCACTGGGGTAGGAATTCTCATCATAGATCCATATATTCATCCCAAGCTCCCTGCCTTTTTCGACCGTATGCCTTACAAGTTCAAACCACCTGTCCGAAAGGTATTCAGTTATCAACCCGGGACGTGGATGAATGAACACCTGTGAGGAGCCGGCATCCTTGAAGCTAAGCAGGTCGTTATCAATCTCCTGCTCATTAATATCGGCGTTCCATACAAAAAATGGTGATGTTGTATACTCTTTCGGTGGTACCTTAAACCTTGAGGCAAGAGTCCTGAAATCATTCACTTTTACCTCATCAATACTTTTTTCTTTGCAGGAATGAAGAATCATCATTCCGCTTATCAGCGTAAGAATTAAAAACGGAGGGTACACCTGAAGTTTCATAAGATCTGTAAGGTTAGGAGTTTTGGTTTAAAGTTAAAAAATAATCATGAGCTATATGAAGAATCAGAATTTCCCGGAAAGTCTCAGGCTATAATTCCTCTGGGGTTGTATATCTCCGGGGCGGCCCATATATTCTGTGTTTGTAATGTTCTTAACGGCAAGTGAGAGACTAAGGAACTTGTTCAGCTTATATCCAAAGCTGCAGTCAAGCAGAACATAGCCGGTATTATGTGTCCTCCAGTAGCCCGGGAAACCCGGCAGGATTTCTTCACCTGTTACTTCATCCAGGAAAATGTCGTCGATATTGAGAATTTTTGATCTGGCATAAAGAGTCAGGTTTGTTACTACCTTTTTAAATGTTGATCCGATATTAATCTTGAACGAATGTTTCCTCCGGTATTTCAGGTATACACCTGTACTTTTGCTGGTGTAAGAGTTGAACTCAACAGGGTGTATATAAGTGTATCCTCCTCCTGCTGTCAGTGTCAGATCACCATAGCTACTACTGAGAAGAAATTCCATTTCGGTACCATACACTCTTGATTGTTCAACATTATCAGCCAAGAAACCCAGTCCTGAGATTCCGGTGACCGGATCGGGATAAGAACCGAACAGGTATTCTATAAGGTCTGTGTTCTGGGAAAAAAACACTGCCAGATCGGCCTGCCCTGTTATTTGGCCAAACATGATACCCTGTTTTATGCCTGCTTCAGAGCTCCAGCCTCTTTCAGGCATCACAAACGGATTAGGATAGATCTTCACTGAACCGAGTGTTGTGGAAGCATATTTCTCAGCTATTGAGGGGTAGCGGTATCCCTGTCCGAAAGAGGCCCTCAGAAATGTGTATTCAGCTGCCTGCCAGTTAATCCCCGTACGAAATATCGGGACTATTCTGTCGTGTTCTCCGTCAAGAGAATTCTGTTCTAAACGGAGGCCTGCAACCATCTTCATCCTGGGAACAGGGTCTGCTTCCATTTGCAGAAATCCGGCTATATTAAAGCCACTGTGGTCTCCATGAAAATTCGACACAACCTTATTGTAATTATCTGAAATACCTCCTATCAGGTTTATGAAATCAGACAGCTTACAGGAGACCTGGTATTCTGTGTATAGTGAGATTGCATCAGAGTTGTTCTCATCTCTTACAGGGAACCTGTTGTTTGATGACTGGAACCGCATACGGAGATCATGACTGAAACGGCCATTATTATAAGAGATATATGGATCTGCTGCAACGAAACTGCCACGAAGGCGGGAAACACTTGAGGTATCCTGTTTCAGTGCTCCTGTCTCTGCATTTTCCCAGAGGATGAAGTCCGTTTTGGGAGTATAGCCTGTATTAATATTCAGTCCGTAGGTAAGTCCCTGAATTCTGGTACTGCGGTGTTTAAGCCTGAGATTTATTCTGCCCAGTTTCTCCGTGTTATATTTTCTGTAGCCGTTATCGGTCAGGAGATTTACGCCCAGTCCAAAATCTGTCTTGCCAAATCTTTGAAGATGAGAGAATGAAACACTTGAAAAAAACCTGGGAGTGTCCCACCATTTCCATTTGTTGTTCGCAGGATTACCGTATACTCCTGCTTCTGCAAAGAAACGGGTTTCCGGAATGTTGGAAGCATCCGCAGTGCGAAAATTAATAATTCCATTCAGGGCCGAAGATCCGTAAAGAACCGATGAGGCTCCCTTGATGATCTCTATCTGTGCTATGTTTTCAAGCGGCAGGAATTGCCACTTTATATTTCCGGCATCAGGTGATAGTACCGGCAATCCGTCAATAAGGGCAAGTACCCTGCTGCCAACGCCATAGCTGAATCCGCTGCCCCCTCTTATCGAAGCCTGTCCATCGAGTACTTCTATCCCGGGTGTTTTGTTAATGAGCTCCTGAGCATCGGTAATATGAGTTTCCAGGAAATCATCAGATTTCAGGATATCCATGGAAACCGTCAGTTCTGCAACTTTCTGTTCTGTTTTATTGGCGCTCACGACTATCTGGCCAATCTCCTTCATTTCCATTTCCAGTCCAATATTAAGATATGTCGTATCGGCCGGAGTAACACTTATTGTCTTTTCGATAGTTTTGTAACCGACAAACTGGAAAATGATATTCAACCTTGATGTATCAGAACGGAAGGTATAGTAACCATCCTTATCAGTTGAAGTGCCCTTGTTTCTTCCGTAAATAACATACACCCCGTAAAGCGGTTCAAGTGTAGTATTATCGGTTACTAAGCCTGTGATAATACCCTGGGTAAATGCAACATTCAGAACAGAACCAGGCAGCAGTGTTAAAACAAAAAGAAGACCACGCATTACTTTGCATTAAAGGTCATACGTATATATGTAGGAGCAGCCGGATTTATTGGATTTGGATAAGTGGTTGTTATTTTAAGAGATATCGCAGTCAGCTCGGCAATTTTTGTTGAAAGGGGTACAGGCAGTGAATCTGTTGAAATAACTATCTGGGTCTCTTCCTGGGCAAACCTCCATGTCCCTGTGTATACGCCAAAGGAGCCTGTGCCATCCTTATTGAATTTTGCTTCACCCTTGAAATTTTTCAGCATCCCGTCGGGACCACTTGCATCAATGCCGTTTGCCAGCAGACTGTCACTTTGCCAGACGGGTCCTGTGAGCAGTTTAAAATTCTCAGATTCTGAATCTTTCTTACATGAGTAGAAAAAGACGAATCCGCTTATAAATATGAATATGGCAAGATTTTTCATTTTTTCCGCGTTTATAGGATTTGGACTTGCTTAAATAACACAATAACCTTAAGTTGGTTCAAAACATGACTCACGACTCACGACTCACGGAACATTGTCCTTTACCTGGCGTTCCAGGATAAAGATCTTACAGCTCCTTGATCTTAATATTCTTAAATGATACCACGTTCCCATGATCCTGGAGGAGTATATGTCCCTCAGTCACTTCGCCAAAACCGGGAGAATCCTTGAATTTGCTGGTAGCAACCAGCTCTCTCCATTCGGGTGTCCCCCTGTCGTATTCAACGGTAAGCTGACCATTGAGCCAGTGTTGTACATGACTACCCCTGACAATTATTATTGCCCTGTTCCAGGTATCAGCTCCATTATCTCTCTTATTCTTTGGAGGTATCAGATCATATAGTCCGGCCAGGGTACGGTTGCCGTTTATACCGGCTTTTGCATCAGGATGATTCCTGTCATCAAGTACCTGGTATTCGCATCCGATGGAAGCAAGGGAACCATTTTCCGATTCGGTATCAACAAAATATTTTATCCCGCTGTTGGCTCCCACAGTATATTTGAAATCAACGATGAGCTCAAAGTCCTTGTATTTGTCAACAGTAACTATATCACCGCCACCACCTCTCTCTTTTGTTTCCGGACTAACGGTCAGTGTCCCGTCTTTGATCTCCCATCCGTTGGCAGGAAATTCTTTTGTCCTGGCATTCATCCATCCGGCAGAGGTACTTCCATCAAAAAGCAGCTTCCATCCATCCTCTTTTTCTCTTTCGCTAAGGACATTATCCAGGAAATTCACCTGTGGTATAACAGGAGTATACGGTGTGCGGTATTTATCAAGCTTAGTGGTCATTATCCTGAGATTTTTCCATTTAACCTGTTCTCCGACCCTGGCGGAGTCGGTTCCTATGGAGTGTACCTGTAAAGCTATAAAACCTGATGGAGTCATGTCATCAAGGAGGTCCGCACAGGGGATACCGTTAATCCACGTCCTTATGGAGTTACCTATTGCCTCAATCCTGTAATGGTTC
>CAYQBZ010000314.1:0-4690 GCA_964415855.1 uncultured Rikenellaceae bacterium | reverse complement strand
TGTTTCTACAATTTTAGCTGAAGCCAGCAGGAGGCTGCTGACTTTCAGGCCTGATTTTTCCATTGCCTTCTGGTTGATTTCATAGCGTATATATTTACCATCAACATACATGTTAATATGCGTACCCATTTCACAAAACCCTTTTGAATCACTGATAATAAGGATTGGTTTATCACTAATTACAGAGAGAATTTCGTTCATTCGTTTTTTCTCAGATCCTGAAATAAATACCAGGTTTACCTTATTTAAATCGTTTATATCATTTGTATAGATCAGACTGACTTTTTGATCTTTAATTTTTATATCAGCAAGCAGCTCATCCAGTGTTGTATTAAAAGGATTTTTACCTATAACTGCTATTTTAAAAGTTTTATCAAATTTTCCATCCAATTCACCGGGCCACATAACGAAACGGGTAAAACGTTCCAGGAATGCAGCTTTGAACTCATATTCCGATACCTGGGCGTGAACTGAGTTTGCAAATAGTAAGAATAAAAGCAGTATTAAAAATTTGTTTAATCTCATATTCATGCCAGGGCGGATTAAAATTCTGCTGTTAATCGGAAACCAAAAGCCCTGGGTTCTTCAATAAAAATCGCTTGAGCAGGAACAAGGTGTTCATTTCCGCCATCCCAGACATATCTTTTATTGTTTCCAACATCCAATAAGTTCATTACATATATCTGAAAAGTACTGGATTCATTTATCCTGAAGGAAAGGGAAGAGCTAAGCGATAAATTTGTTTTATAAACATTTTTATCACGCACATTCTGTATCAGCTGTTCAGACCCGGGTTCGTAAATGGTATTCGCATAAGTATTCTCAATCATTTTTAAGCCATCCAGGCCGCCTTTGTAAGCCCAGAAAATCTGGGCATTGGTGTGGAACCAGATTTTATCGTTGAGGTTATACCGGACAATCAGTTTGGTTGAATGGTTTGCCCAGTTGTTCAGGTTTTGTCCTGTGCCTGTCAGATATAACCCGGTGGGGTCCCAACGGTAAAGAGCCTCTCTGTTATAATCGGCATAACTGATCCCGCTCCATTCAATGCCCTTTTTTAGTTTCCATACTAATTGTTTTACATAAGAATGGCTTACTATGAACGAAATCTGTCCTGATTGATAATGCAGTTCACCTTCAAGGCCAAAGAGTTTCAGATTGCCAATGTGAGTGGATTGCCGGTTATTGTTATCCCAGGCAATGGTGGAAAGATCATTATAATAAGCCGAAAAATTAACCAGCAGGTTTTTCTTCACCAGTTTATTCACCATCAGCTCAACAGAATTTAATTTTTCGGGTTCTGAAACATTGCCTTCGGTACTTTCGACATACAATTGCTCGGCCGTATTCATCCGTTTAGAGTTTTGAGCCACGAGCTTTACCGTCAGGTTTCCCGGGAACTCCGATATCAAAGCCATTCGCGGATAAAAAAGAACTTCCGAATAGGTGTTTTTGTCTAAACGTCCGGAAAGCAGGATATTAAAAAAAGGATGTAAGTCTACGTTCAGTTCTGAATATACGGAGTAATTCCACGAATGCCAGCCCTTGCCAACAAAATATCCTTCTGTAATTCCACCACGTACGTTATAAACATACGAATTCTCTCCACTGATGATATTTGCCCTGTCTCCCAGCCGGAGTTCTTCTTCGCCTTTTCCCCAGGGTGCTCTCCAGTTTGTATAGGCCCCGTCAGCGCCCAATGCCAGTTGGATCTTATTATTTATATGGAGATTCAAAAGTAAGCGGGCAAATAATTCATTCTCAGAAAAATTTAAACTTTTATTCAATACACTCCGGGGATCTGCAATCATTCTTTGTATTTGGGGAGAAACACTATCCCCGGCAGTATAATGTATCGGAGCACCTGTTTTTTCAACATTTTCCGAATCCCATGACAGCATGGAACTGGCAGTAAGTCCGGATAAGACATTTTGAAAATTATGCTTATGGGTTAAAGCTATTGTGTAGTGCTGGTTTCTGAACACACGTGCATTTTCAAAATTTCCATAAACAGGAATGCTGTCAACCACGGTTAATCCGGTTTGATACTTTGCTTTAGGTAAAACCCCTGTACTCCCTCCATACATAGTACCTGAACTCACATATCTTGCCCATACTGAAATATTGTTCCTGAATGATACTTCAGCATGTAATTTAGCCTGGGGTATTCCAAATGCATCTTTCATGTAATCATGTTGCGGATCAGATGACCATGAGGTGCCTGTAAATCCGCTGCCCATGTAACCTGACTTCATGCTATTGGCGGATAAACTGTATGCTCTGGGACTTATTCCCCCGGTATTTACCAGGCTGCCATATATATATGCAGAAGCTGATCCGAGTTTTGCACCATGGCTTAAACTAACTGCATTCGAGTTATACTGGTTCAGATACCCATATCGTACCCGGGTGCCCTGAAAACCTGATGAACTCTTTGTTATCAGGTTTATAACTCCCGCAACAGCTCCCGGACCATAGGTTACCGATCCCGGCCCCCTGATTATTTCAATACGTTCTATATCGCCCAGATCCCAGTTTTCAAGTTCAGAAGTGGCGCCATTATGGGCTTTCTGGTTCATTTCCCTGCCATTTACCAGCAGCAAAAATTTATAATTCCTGTCGACTATTATTCCCCTGATTCCGGGATGAGGCCCCTCGTTATGATACATCCACAATGCTCCGGGCACATAGATTTCAATGAGATCATAAATGTTTCTTGCCGGTGTATTATTAATGTCATCGGCAGTAATTACTGTCAGGGAAACAGGTTTATGGGAATATTTCAGTTCTGTAATTGATCCCGTTTCAATTTTCACATTCATAAGCTCTTCGAAGGAGAGAGTAACAAGGTCTTTTGCTTTTAAAGTATCTTGATTTTCCTGGGCATTTGAAATTAGTGCCGTAAAAAATAAAAGACTAAATAAGAGTCCTGAAAAAGATATCAGTTTTGTTTTTTTCATCGCTTCTTTGGCATATAAGGTATCAGGTATTTGTGTAAAGAGATAGTGATGAGAAATAATACTTGAGATACAATTAGTTAGCCTTAATAAATTTATTAAATCCTTCTTGAGGGATTTGTAAGTAAATGGAGTATATCTGTGTAAGTAATTAGATTTATTTTTTGTAAGGATTCTCCTACATATACGGTTTTGTCTTTAGTTGAACAGTATAAAATTTAAGGACAGTCACTCCAATGGACAACCGTAACTTTCTGAGAAGCTTTAAATCCAGGATGCTATTCTGGAGATGGCCAGTATCTATCTTTTTATATATTTTTGTTGGATATCAACGGATTAGTTACAATTAGATTTATTAAATTTACATAAGATACTATCATTAATTCATTGCATGGAGTCATGGTCAGCATCCTTATTGCAGATGATCATCCACTTATGAGGCAGGGCATCAGGCAAATACTTGCTGATCTGCCCGATGAAACAAATATCGAGGAGGCAGGGGGAGCCAACGAATTATTCCAAAAGATTGATGCCACCGTTTTTGATATTATTATCCTGGATATATCCATGCCGGGAAGGAGCGGCCTTGATATTCTGATGGACATAAAAGTCAAGCATCCTTCTGTACCTGTACTTATCCTTAGTGTGCATTCCGAAGAACAGTATGCATTAAGGACTTTAAAATCAGGCGCTTCCGGATACCTTACCAAAGATAGCGCCCTTGAGGAACTTCCCCGGGCCGTTAAAAAAGTATTGAGTGGCGGCAAGTATATAACATCCTCTCTTGCAGATAAAATGGCAGATAATCTCCTTGAGGGATCCGAAAAGCCGTTACATCACCTGCTGTCAAACAGGGAATATGAAGTTCTGTGCAAGATCGCCGAAGGGAAGAATGTAAACATAATAGCTGATGAGTTATTCATAAGTGAGAAAACCGTCAGTACATACAGAACCAGGATCCTCGAAAAAATGAAAATGAAGGGCAATACTGAGCTGATCAGATATGCCCTTAAAGAGGGATTGATTAATTAGGGACAAACTGCTTCCTGTAGTCCAAACTACTACAAAACATTTCTTAAATCCTTACAAGCATTTGCTTTTCTGCCTATAAAAAATTCATCGGCCTACCTACAATCTGATTAAGGGAACATCTGTAATTTACTTCCAAGATTTACCGGGTATTGATGCAAATAACGAATGCATTGATATTGCATTTAAGTTTATGATTATTAGACACATATAAATAATAATAATGAAAATCCTTATTATTGACGATTCACAGATCCTACGCAAAAGAATAATCGGTATAATTTCAGATATTCCTGGAGTTGAGATTTGCGGTGAAGCCGGCAGTTCAACTGAAGCAATAAAATTACTCAATGAAATGGATCCGGAGGTAATTATTATGGATATCCGGATGCCTGATGGAAGCGGGATAGAAGTATTGAAAAATATCCGGAAGCAAAAAATTTCAGTCATCACAATCATTTTAACTAACTATCCTTTGATTCAATACAGGGAAAAATGTATGGAACTGGGGGCAGATTATTTCTTTGATAAATCCAGCGATATTGACAAAATGGCAGATGTGATTAAACAACTACTTATAAAGGTGCAATAATCCATTTAAAGAAATCTTTTATATGAAAAGTTATTATGAATTTAACTGAAGAACAATCAATTAGCTCCATTACTTCTAAAGACCGTTATGTGGTATTTAAACTGGATGAGCA
>CAYQBZ010000313.1:0-4700 GCA_964415855.1 uncultured Rikenellaceae bacterium | reverse complement strand
TCCTGAGTAAGTCGGAAGCTTGGCCCTCAGTGCCGGTGTTATATCCTTGTATATCTGGTCGGAAGACGTAAGGACCACTTTAAATTTACTATCGTCGTGCTTAAGACTGTTCACAGCGTTATTCACGTCTTCATCTCTTGGGGCCCCTCCTACGTCACCAACTCCGTAATAACGGTAATCAAACGACAATCCATACCTGTTGATATCTTCCTGTATCCTTGCATCCCACCTGTCATCCATATCCAGCCTGGGTACAACTCTTCCTGTATAATTAGTAGCATTCAGTGAAGCGATAACGCTTTTACCATCCGGGCCTTCCCACAGACCTACATTAAATGGAACCCCGTTGGCGGACCGCCAGGTAAGCTTCTGGGTTGAAAACCCAAGGAGACCGGCATGGGCCCAGACTGATGGCATAGTGGCCACAAATCCGAAGCAATCGGGAAGCATGTAGTCGACACTTTCTTTGTTGAATTCCCGTTTGAAGAAAAGATTACCATAGAGCACCTGCCGGAGAACAGATTCCGATGAAGATGTATTTACTTCTCCCTCGTCTACGGATGATCCAGAAACAAACCACCGCCCATCTTTAATATACCCGCTTACTCTTTTAAAAGATTCAGGGTAATACTCCTTCATCATTTTATACCGTCTCGAACCTGTAAAATTGAATACATAATCGGGATACTTCTCAAATAACTTGAAGTTATCTTCCATAGTGTTCCTGATATACTGGTTTATCGTAGTTGGATACTCCCAGTTCCATTCAGTATCCAGATGAGCATATCCAATAGTGTATAATACTTTATCCTTCGAGATATCATATGTCTGTCTCCTGGCCAGAGGCTGGGCTGATAACATAACAGGACAAAGTATTCCAATCAGCAGAGTAAATACCGGCTTTTTCATTTCTTATATTTAAGTTGATTCTAACGGGTATCAAACTTAAATAAATATTAAATGAAAACTAAATAAGCGCTGTTAAAAATATTTAAAGATGAATTACCTCGCCGTAAGCCGCTGCTGCTGCCTCCATAATAGCTTCAGACATAGTGGGATGCGGATGAACCGCCTTTATGATCTCATGTTCTGTTGTCTCAAGCTTGCGGGCAACCACGATCTCAGCAATCATTTCGGTAACGTTGGCGCCAATCATGTGGGCACCAAGAAGTTCCCCATATGTTGCATCAAAGACCAGCTTCACGAAGCCTTCCTTTGATCCTGCTGCACTGGCTTTTCCTGATGCGGTAAAAGGGAACTTACCCACCCTTATCTCATAGCCTGCTTCGCGTGCTGCAGCTTCTGTCAGCCCGCACGATGCAATTTCAGGGCTGGTATATGTACATCCGGGAATGTTATTATAATCCAGAGGCTCCGGCTCCAGACCGGCCATTTTCTCAACACATATTATTCCTTCCGCAGATGCAACATGTGCCAGTGCCGGTCCGTGTACTATATCTCCAATAGCAAAGACACCGGCAACTGAAGTCCTGTAAAAATCATCAACCACTACTTTTTCCTTTTCCGTCCTGACACCTGCTTTTTCAAGACCCAGATCTCCGAGGTTTGTAGTTACACCAACAGCAGAAAAGACAACATCACACTCAACCGTCTCCTCTCCTTTTGGTGTCTTTATCGTAACCACACATTTCTCCCCCGAGATATCTGCAGATTCGACGGTTGAACCTGTCATGATCTTCATTTTCATCTTCCTGAACGACCTCTCAAGCTGCTGTGATACCTCCTCATCCTCGTTGGGCACCAGCCGTGGAAGAAATTCCACGAGAGTCACTTCCGTACCAAGAGACTGGTAAAAGTTCGCAAACTCGCTGCCTATAGCTCCCGAACCGACAACAACCATCGATCGGGGTTGTTTCTCAAGGGTCATAGCCTCACGGTATCCGATAACTTTTTTGCCATCCTGCCTGAGAGAAGGTAATTCCTTTGATCTTGCTCCCGTTGCCAGAATAATGTTTTTCGCACTATATTTCTTCTTATTGCCTTCAGTATCCGTTACCTCAACAGTATTGTCGCCAGAGAGTCTTCCGTATCCGCTGATATGAACAATGCTATTCTTCTTAAAAAGGAACTGTATCCCCTTGCTCATTCCGTCCGCAACGGTTCTGCTCCTCGATATTATGGCACTGAAATCAGGTTTGACCTCTCCTGCAACAGTTATCCCGTAATCCGATGCATGTGTAATGTAATCAAAGACCTGTGCGCTTTTAAGAAGAGACTTTGTAGGTATGCAGCCCCAGTTCAGGCATACTCCACCGAGTTCAGCCCTTTCAACAACGGCAACCTTCATTTTTAACTGAGAAGCCCTGATGGCAGCAACATACCCTCCGGGACCACTGCCAATAACTATAAGATCATAATCCATAATGACTGTTTTCTTTTTATTTCTATATTATATAACATTTTTATCAATAAATAGTTAATGACCAGCAGGTGAATCAAACGATTTCCCTGGTGCAATGCTAATGCCCTTTGCCACAATCCATATTATCACAAGAGTAAATATAATGGTCGCCCCTGCTGGTATACCTGCAATATACGAAACAGCATATCCCGTTGAAGTACCAAGAAATCCTGCAACAATTGCCCATATGACAATTCTCGAATAGACCCTGGTGAAAAGCATGGCAATATTCGGAGGGATTGTCAGCAGTGATATAACAAGAACTACTCCGGCCATCCTGATATTCAAAACTATGGTGAGTGCAATAAGTGAAGTTGTAATATATTTAAACATGTTTACGTACGATGAGTATGTCCTTGCAAAAGATTCATCGAAGGAAATATACAGAATGGTTCTGTAAAAAATTCCAAAGTACACGATCAGTACAAGTGACATTATTCCAAGTGCAATAATATCCGCATTTGAGATCGTCAGTATACTGCCAAAGAGATATCCCATCAGGTTAGGAGTGTAGCCCGGGGTCATATAAATAAAAATAATCCCTACTGCCATCCCGAAAGCCCACAGGACACCTATTGCAGAGTCTTCTCTAATCTTATGCCTGACAGACAGGTATTCAACACCAAGAGCCGACAGTATCCCGAAGACTGCTGCTCCTGCAACAGGACTAATACCGGCAAAATATCCGATCCCTATCCCTCCGAATGATGCATGCGTTATCCCGCCGCTGAGAAAAACCATACGCCTGGAAACGATATATGTCCCGGCCAGACCTGCTGTTATGCTGGCAAAAATAGCACCAAATATACCCCTGATAATAAATTCGTATTGAAAAATATTTGTTCCCACTATTTATGGTATTTAAGTACGGTATGAGGCACCACACCATGTGTAATTAGCTGGATCGGACAACCATATGCCTGCAGGTCATCATTTGTGATCTCATGTGACGGATGGTAATGAAGAGTCCTGTTGACACAGGCAAACGATTTAATATGGAATGAGATTGTTCCGACATCATGAGAAACCATCAGTATTGCCATACGGCGGTTGAGTTCTTTCAGCTTTTCATAAAAATCATTCTCAAAACTGGTATCGACAAAATTGCCTGGCTCATCAAGCAGCAACAGTTGTGGATCACCAACAATAGCCCGTCCAAGTAAGACACGCTGTATCTCTCCCCCTGACAACTCATTCAGGGAGGAAGCGGCAAAAGCCGACAATCCGAGTTCATCAATAACTTTAGCAGCTCTTTTATGGTCTTCCGACGACATAATTGTCGCAATCCCTTTCCCGATCATCAATCCGGAAAGGATGATATCTGTTACCGTCACCGGATAGTTAATATCTCCTGTTGACATCTGGGGCAGATAACCGATCCTGTTTTTCTTCAGGAGAGCAGGATTGAAAACAACCTTGCCGCTAACAGGTTTTATCAGTCCGAGAATTATCTTCAGGAGGGTGGTCTTGCCTCCTCCGTTAGGGCCTATAACTCCGATAAAATCGTTCTCATCAACCTTGATATTCACATCCTCAAGTACAATCCTGCCATCATAAGAAGCTGATAACGATTTTATTTCGAACAGGTTGGCCATAATAACAATGTATTAATTTCTAACCAGGCTCTGATGAACAGCGATTATAACATCTGAAATTGTTGCAAGCCAGTCTTCCGACAAAGGATCAATTATCTTAATTTCTGCTCTGACCTCACTGGCAATAACCCTTGCATTCTTTGTGTCGTATTCTCTCTGGACAAAAATAGTATTTATCCCTTCATCCCTGACACGGTCAATCAGTTCCTTCATCCTCAGGGGAGAAGGTTCCTTTCCCTCATATTCAAGGGAGATCTCTTCAAGACCATAATCTCTTGCCAGGTATTCCAGGTTCGGATGAAACACCATAAACGACCTTTTCGGAACATCCGAAAAAAGATCCCTGGCTCTAAGATCTATTGCCCTGATCTTTGAAACAAGGTTGTCGCAGTTTTCTTCATATATCTCCCTGTGTTCAGGATTTAATTCGCATAAGAATTCCTTAATTGATGAAGCAATGATGATCCCGCATGCCGGTGACATCCAGAAATGAGGATCAGCACCTTCAGTATGGTCCCCGTGGTGTCCGGCATCAGGAACCAGTAAATCAATATCATCTGCCAGAGTTAGACTCTTCATACTACTGTTAACCTCAAAGAAACGGTCAAGCCAGATCCTTTCAAATCCGAGGTATCCATCGCTTATATAGCCGGAAGATCTGCTAAGCATGGTTACCTGCGATG
>CAYQBZ010000312.1:0-4703 GCA_964415855.1 uncultured Rikenellaceae bacterium | reverse complement strand
AACATAATGAGGCTTATTCTATCAATGAACGTGAATCTTAGAAACCTGACGGGCTTCCCACCCTTATCATTGCACACCGGAAACCAATATCATCACGTGAGCTTTCCTGATCAAGAAACCTTCTGGTGGATGGATTAAGCCAATAAGCTCTGTCTTTCCACGATCCACCCTTATATACCCTTGCATTATCATTTATCAGGGTTACATAATCGGAAGCACCTGATTCATCCTGTTTCTGGGCATACATTCTTTGTGATCCCTGCTCATTATCATCCGTTTTCCAATCGGATCCTCCTACTATTGCCGATTGAAGGTCTCCGTCAAGATAATTTCTGTAATCGCCTCTCTGGTAATTATAGCGGTCAGCCACATCAATATCCTTAACGGTATCGATGTACAGCCTGCCCAGCCTGTCTTTTCCAACCACAGCGCCAGTGGCATCTCTCCGTATATCGGTATATACATTGCCTCTGAAAGGATTAAAGCCATCAACAACCTCCGATGTAAGCGGCCTGTAGACATCCTGGACCCATTCATTCACATTACCGGCCATGCAATAAAGCCCATAGTCATTGGGCCAGTATGATTTGACATCAACCGTTATACTTCCATTATCGTTCAGGCTTCCGGCTACTCCCATAAGGTCACCCCTTCCACGAACAAAGTTAGCCATCATGTCGCCGCGGTATTTGGGGGCTGCATTCCTTACATTATGACCATCCCACGGATAGATCCTTCTTTCATAGATCCTCTCCTCAAAGGTATTCCCCCTGAGTGCATAGGCAGCAAATTCCCACTCGGCCTCAGTGGGTAACCTGTAGCTTGGGAGCAGGACACCATCTTCAAAGTTGGTCCTGCGTTCTGTCTGATTTGGGTTAAGGCTTTCGCGTAATTGGTTTACAACTCCTTCGTAAAGTCCTGCAAGATAGGCTTCTGTATTAAAGTTTTTATCATTTAGCTGGTTCGGGTCAGGATTAAGTTCTCCTTCGTCAATGAGTATCTGCTCATTGACCCTGTCGGTTCTCCAGAGACAGAAATCGTTTGCTTTAACCCAGCTTACGCCCACAACAGGATAATTATTATATGAAGGGTGCCTGAAATAATACTGCACATAGGGATCGTTGAAACCCATCGGGCTTCTCCATACGAGGGTATCGGGCAAGGCCCTTCTGAAAACCTCCGGGTAATCAACATATACTCTTCTCAGCCAGAAAAGGTACTCGCGGTAATCAACATTCTTGACTTCGGTCTCATCCATATAAAAAGAGGAGACTGTAACTGTTCTCGGTTTGTTATTCCAGTCGAACATTACATCCTGCTGGACCTGTCCCATCGTAAAACGTCCTCCTTCAATAAGAACCAGGCCAGGACCTGTCTTCTGCTCAGCTCCAAGTGTAACTTCAAATCCGCCATTATCAGGGTTGTTATATTCCCAGCCTGTGGCAGTAGATACATTTGAATCTCCTTTTTTATTAAAAATGCAGGAAGGAAAAAGTAAAACAGATATTAAAACAATTGGCAAAGCTCTGAATTTATACATAACTCCTTTAGTTTTATGGCTTTTAAGAATACCCAAATATAATAAATTTTAATATATCAATATTTTTTTACAGTTCAAATATAACTACAATTTAGGTAAATTTATTGTTTTGATTATATTTCTTTTATCAACATTATTTAAACTGAACGCAAGACCTGTCTGATGAAAGAGAGAAAATGGCACGAGTGAATTTCCTGATAAAAGGTTAAACCTGTAATTATAAAAGATCCTCACCCTGCCACTTGCAAATGAAAATCCAGTCTGAAAATTCAGGTCTTTTTCACTGCCTGAAAGCGCTAACACATTGACAGACAGGTAATTATTTTCAAGAGCAAGGCCCGTGCCCGCTGAGAGAAATCCTCCCTGCAGTCCCATGAAAACTATTGGCCTGATCTTCAGACCTAAAGACGTATTAATGTCCAAATCACCTGAAAGATTCATATTTAGCTTTCTCATAAGTCTTTCATCATTCAATCCGTTTCCCGAGATATCAGGTTCGGCCAGGTGATTTACCGAGATACCACCTATGAATTTTCCGGATGTGACAACAAAGCCTGTTCCGACGTCAAAAACTGTACGTCCCTGCATGGCCAGAGCTTCCGCAGAAGGCAGTGATACTCCTCCAAGAGGATCAATCTGATCAGGAAGAACTGCCCTTTCAAAACTAAAACCCCGGTGGTAAACTGAGGCGGAAAGGCCGGCATTTATATAAATATCTCTGCCTGCCTTCAGGAAATATGCATAGGAAAATCCTCCCCTCATATCATTTATTATCCCACCCAGATAATCATCTGAAATATAAAATCCCGCACCTCCATGAATTGCATCAATATAGGAGTCGTATGAGAGGTAAACAGAATGAAGATTGTAGTTATTCCCAGGATAATAATTCATATAAGACAATCGCAGGACACCATCAGCACTGCTACCCGAAAAAGCAGGATTATCTATCATAATCATCTGAAAACCAGGTCCAGGATCTGATTCCTGTCCCTGACATTCCCTATGGATGACAGAGATTAAAATAAGTAGTCCCAGAAGAGTCTTTTGCATAAATAACTGTACTGCAATATCAACGTAATGACAACGTTATTATTTTACCTGCTATCGTATGCAAAAGAACAAAATAAGTTAGCAAACAGAAAGCACATTTCTATCTTTGTCCGGAATTATGAAAATACTGCGTAAGATATTACCATTTCTCTTCCTTTTGATTCTTCCTGAAATGTATGCGCAGAAAGATAATGAGGAATATTCAGAATCGTCTGTGCTATCGTCAGGGGACTGGTTCAGAATTGCAATAACTGCTGAAGGAATTTACAGGATCGACTATTCCTTACTTGTGCAGGCAGGAGTGGTGAATCCGGGAAATCCAAGAATATTCGGTAATAATTTCGGACAAATGTCATATTACAACACCGACCCCCGACCCGATGATCTTATTGAACTCCCTCTATATATCAATTCAGGAACAGATGGGATTTTTAATGAAGGGGACTACCTGTTGTTTTACGGACAGGCGCCCAGCAGATGGGACTATGATGAAACAGCAAAGGAGTATGATTACCGTCCTCACAATTATTCTGACACAGCTTTTTACTTTATTACTTCAGGAACCGGCCAGGGTAAACGCATTATGCCTGCCCCGCTGGTAAACCAGGAACCAGGTTATAATTCATCAGAATCTGATGTCCTGTATGTTTATGAACAGAACCTTGAAAACCTTATTAAATCGGGAAGAGAATGGTTCCAGCCAATTTCGGCCGAAAGAGGCATCAGTTTTAATCCGGGATTCACCGATCTCATAACCACAGAAAATATAAAATACAGTATCAGAGTAGCTGCAAGGGCATCCGTCCCGACACTATTCAGGTTATATGAAGGAGCAGCACTGAAGAAAAGCCTACAGGTACAGGCAGTAAATCTTTTCGATTATACGGGAACTTATGCAAGGATAATTGATTCCACCGGGACAATAAATCCGGATTCCGGCTCACCGGTATTTGATATAAGGTTTTTCAATAATGGCGAGGCAGGAGCAAAAGGATGGGTAGATTATATCAGACTTCAGGGGAGAAGATCAAACATCTTCACCGGAACAGCAATACGGTTCAGCGATTATAAGTCGGCTGTCCCGGGGAGTGTGACAGGTTTCAGTATACAGAATGCTCCCGGTGATGTGGTTATATGGGATATTTCCGATCCCTTCAATATCCGGCAGGTACAATATACAAGAAATGGGGACAAACTCAGCTTTAAAGCTCATACAGACAGCCTTAAGACATTCTTCGCGTTCACTTCTGCAGGTATAAGGGTTCCGGCAATAAAATCAGCCGGAATTGCAAACCAGGATCTCCACTCTTCAGGACCGGCTGATATGATAATAATTACCCATCCTCTTTTCAGAAAATATGCCGATGAAGTTGCTGACATACATTTTAATAACAGCGGCCTTATCTCCCTGGTTGTTACTCTTGACCAGGTTTACAATGAATTTTCAGGAGGAACACCTGATATTGTTGCCATCCGTAATTTTCTTAGAATGAAATATTTAAAACAAGCCGGAAGCAATCATCCCTTGAAATATGTCCTCCTGTTCGGCGATGGATCCTATGAAAATAGGACCCTCCCTCCCAATAATCCGAATTTTATTCCCACATATCAGTCACAAAATTCAAATATTTACGTTTCTTCATTTACCTCAGACGATTTCTACGGACTGCTTGATGACGATGAAGGGGAATCAGAAGGAACAGAAGATATAGGGATAGGTCGTCTGCCTGTATCAGATACGATCCAGGCGGGTATCATGACGGATAAGATCAGACGGTACATCGATCCTGCTAATATGGGTGACTGGAGAAATGTGATATGCCTGACCGCAGATGACGAGGATGGAAACACTCATATGTCTGATGCTGAAGGACTTGCCAGGGTAATAGAGGATAACGTGCCCTTTTTTAATATTGATAAAATATATCTCGATGCGTTCAGACAGACAACCACTGTCAATGGTCAGTCATACCCTGAAGTCACAGCAGCAATCAATGACAGGATCAATGCAGGTTGCCTGATATTCAACTATGTGGGCCATGGGAGTGAGAACGGACTGGCACACGAAAGGGTTATTAAAACAGAAGATATAAATTCATGGAAGAACTTT
>CAYQBZ010000311.1:0-4719 GCA_964415855.1 uncultured Rikenellaceae bacterium | reverse complement strand
AGATCCAATGGAAACATTCGAGACAGATATAGGAGAGACTATAAGCTCAATAATATGCCCGGCAGAAAAGATCTTCTTACACAAACATCCTGCCACCCTTCCGGCTCCTGCGAAAGATATTTTATTTTTACTCATGGCTGTTTTTTCTTGAAATATACAAAATTGCCCGAATAAAAATCATATGATAAGGTGAATGGAATACAGAAACAGGAATGCGTGATGCTGAAGACTATATCCTGTTCAATACAGGATTACTTCTTTCCGTAAAGATCCATAACAACATCTGTAACCTGGATCATATAGACCTTATAATAGGTCTGGTAAGCATAATTACTTGTCTGGTAAAGGTAGTTACACTCCCAGAAAACATCACCTGATACCAGCAGGACATCACCTGATTTATAATCAGTAAATTTCGGGAACATCTCACCCGGATTACAGAAATTGTACGTTGAGTATGGATCTTCAAGCAAAGTGAAGGTAATGGATGTGCCGGCCTCATTATAATAGACCCTTGCCTGTCTGTTTTCCAGGGTAAAGAGCACATCTTTCCCGCATCCGCAACGCACCTGTTTCTTGCAGCCCGGATTTGGTATCACGGGTGCCAGAATTATAAGTCCGACAAAGATTTTTCTAAGGATGGATCCTCTCATTTAAGATCTTTTTACTGGTTCAAGTAAATAACGAAGATAACATAAATTTATTTTATGCCTGGGCAGTGGGGCCTCCAAAATTGAAAGGCATTACCGGTCCTGATCCCTGTACTTCTTTAATAGCCCCGTGTAATGCTTCATATTTCGAGATATTATCCTGGAGAGCAGCAACAAGTCGCTTGGCATGTTCCGGAGTAAGTATGATCCTGGATTTAACCTGAGCTTTTGGTATTCCCGGCATTATCCTTACAAAATCTATAACAAATTCTGAAGCTGAATGAGTAATGACTGCCAGGTTGGAATAGGTTCCCTGCGCTACTTCCTCATTCAGTTCTATGCTTATCTGTGACTGGTTCTTGGGATCTGTCATAACCTTATATATTAAACATAATTTGAAGGTTCAGTTTCAGTTTCCTGTTCTGCTCCCATAAGACTTTCATACTCTTCAAGTGATCCTACTATTATGCTGTTGTACTGTCTTTGTCCCGTTCCTGCAGGTATGAGATGGCCAACTATGACATTCTCCTTCAGACCCTCAAGCCGGTCTACTTTTCCTAAAATAGCCGCTTCATTCAGTACCTTGGTTGTCTCCTGGAAGGAAGCTGCTGAGAAGAAGCTGTTGGTCTGCAGTGCAGCTCTGGTAATACCCTGCAATACCTGGCTGGAAGTTGCAGGAATGGCATCTCTTGCTTCAACGATCCGCAGGTCGCGGCGCTTCAGGACAGAATTATCATCCCTCAGTTTACGTGCTGATACGATCATCCCCGGGCGCAGTGTCTGTGAATCGCCAGCATCTACGATGACCTTCTTCCCATAGATCCAGTCATTCTCATCCATGAATTCAAGTTTATCCACGACCTGTCTCTCCAGGAATTTGGTGTCACCCGGGTCAACGATCTCAACCTTACGCATCATCTGCCTTACAATGATCTCAAAGTGCTTATCATTTATCTTAACACCCTGCAAACGATAGACTTCCTGAATTTCATTTACAATATACTCCTGAACTTTTGTCGGCCCCTTGATGGCAAGTATATCCGAAGGAGTAACGGCACCGTCTGACAGAGCGATACCCGCTTTTACATAATCATTTTCCTGGACCAGTATCTGTTTTGAGAGTGGTACAAGGTATTTCTTTATCTCGTCGGTCTTTGACCTGATGGATATTTCCCTGTTACCTCTTTTGATCTTACCAAATGTTACCTCTCCGTCTATTTCTGACACAATTGCCGGATTTGAAGGATTACGTGCCTCGAAAAGTTCTGTAACACGCGGAAGACCACCGGTTATATCACCCGATTTTCCGACAGCCCTGGGTATCTTTGCAAGTACCTCACCGGCCTCAACGTCCTTATCAGTGTCAACGACCAGATGCGAACCTACAGGGAGGTTGTACAGCCTGAGCTCCTCACCTTTAAGGGATAATATCTTTATTGCCGGGTTTTTGGTTTTATCCCTGCTTTCTATTATTACCTTCTCCTTAAATCCCGTCTGCTCATCAGATTCTTCCCTGAATGTTATACCCTCAATAAGAAAATCATAGCCAATCTTACCTGACATTTCGGATATTATTACGGCATTGAAAGGATCCCATTCACAGATTAGCTTACCCTTTTCTATATCCTGGCCATGCTTGACATAAAGTTTCGATCCATAAGGTATTGTATGTGTAGTCAGAGCTATGCCGGTCTTTTTGTCAATTATCCTCAGCTCGGCAAGACGACCGATGACAATATCAATATCGCCTTTTTCGGGATCTTTTCTTGGTACGGTCCTTAACTCCTCAATCTCGGTTATCCCGCTGTAACGTGCAATGAGTCTTGATTCAGTTGTGATGTTTGAGGCAGTACCTCCAACGTGGAAAGTACGAAGAGTAAGCTGTGTACCCGGCTCCCCGATGCTCTGGGCAGCAATTACGCCTACTGCTTCTCCCTTCTGCACCATAAGTCCGTTGGCCAGGTTACGTCCATAGCATTTCGCACATACACCTCTTTTGGATTCGCATGTCAATACTGAACGTATCTCAACCTGTTCAATTGGAGAATCCTCAACTTTTTTGGCTAGCTCCTCAACAAGCTCCTGGCCTGCTTCAACTATCAGCTCACCTGAAAGAGGGTGGTATACATTATGGACCGCTGTGCGTCCCAGCACTCTTTCATACAGTGATTCAACAACTTCCTCGTTTTTCTTTATGGCTGTGGCAACAAGTCCCCTGAGAGTACCGCAGTCTTCTTCATTAATAATGACATCCTGGGAAACATCAACCAGACGGCGGGTAAGATACCCTGCATCAGCCGTTTTCAAAGCAGTATCTGCAAGACCCTTTCGTGCCCCGTGAGTTGAAATAAAATACTCAAGGACAGATAATCCCTCCTTGAAATTGGAAAGGATCGGGTTCTCAATTATCTCAGATCCTGTTGCGCCTGATTTCTGAGGCTTGGCCATCAGCCCCCTCATTCCTGAGAGCTGCCTGATCTGTTCTTTCGAGCCCCTGGCTCCGGAATCAAGCATCATGTAAACGGAATTAAATCCCTGTTTATCATTTGAAAGCTGTTTCATCAGCGACTGTGTCAGCCTGGCATTCACATGTGTCCAGATGTCTATTATCTGATTATAACGCTCGTTATTGGTAATGAATCCCATGCTGTAGTTATTCAGTACCTCTTCCACCTGCTCATACCCTTCAGCGACAAACTTTGTCTTTTCCTCCGGAATTATCACATCATCAAGGTTAAAGGACAAGCCTCCCTTAAATGCGGAATAAAATCCAAGGTTCTTGATGGCATCGAGGAAGTCGGCAGTTTTTGCAGTTCCTGACAATTTAAGCACTCTCCCGATTATATCTCTTAATGATTTCTTTGTAAGGATCTCATTAATATATCCTACCTCAACAGGAACAAACTGGTTAAATATCACCCTTCCTACCGTGGTTTCAATAAGATGGTTAACGAATTTACCGTCTAGCCTGTCGTCAACCTTCACCTTGATAAACGCATGGAGGTCGACTTTTCCTTCATTATATGCTATTGTAACCTCTTCCTCAGAATAAAATGCCAGTCCTTCTCCTTTTACCTTCTCTGTATCAGTGCTTTTCCTCCCTTTTGTTATATAGTAAAGGCCGAGAACCATATCCTGTGACGGGACAGTTATCGGTGCACCATTTGCAGGGTTAAGAATATTATGAGATGCCAGCATAAGCATCTGTGCCTCGAGAACAGCACCATTACCCAGCGGTAGATGAACTGCCATCTGGTCACCGTCGAAGTCGGCGTTAAAGGCGGTACATACCAGCGGGTGCAGCTGAATTGCTTTTCCTTCAATAAGCTTGGGCTGAAAAGCCTGTATACCAAGCCTGTGCAGGGTAGGTGCACGGTTAAGAAGGACAGGGTGTCCTTTAAGTACGTTTTCCAGGATATCCCATACGACGGGATCTTTCCTGTCAACAATCTTTTTGGCTGATTTGACTGTTTTTACGATACCTCGCTCTATCAGCTTCCTTATTATAAAAGGTTTATACAATTCTGCTGCCATATCTTTTGGCAATCCGCATTCATGAAGCCCCAGTTCGGGTCCTACAACAATAACTGAACGGGCTGAATAGTCAACACGTTTTCCAAGGAGGTTCTGGCGGAATCTTCCCTGCTTTCCTTTGAGGCTATCGCTAAGCGACTTAAGGGGCCTGTTGGCGTCGGTCTTTACGGCATTTGCTTTTCTTGAATTATCGAAAAGAGAGTCAACAGCTTCCTGCAGCATACGCTTTTCGTTCCGCAGTATAACTTCGGGAGCCTTAATCTCAATGAGTCTCTTAAGACGGTTGTTCCTTATAATAACCCTTCTGTACAGATCATTCAGATCGCTGGTGGCAAAACGCCCGCCATCGAGGGGAACGAGAGGTCTCAGTTCCGGCGGTATTACCGGGACAACCTTAATGATCATCCACTCGGGCTTATTGACTTGCTTTGAATCTCTGAAAGCCTCAACAACCTGGAGGCGCTTAAGTGCTTCATTCTTTCGCTGCTGGGAAGTTTCGGTGTTCGCCTTGTGACGCAGTGAATAAGACATCTCA
>CAYQBZ010000310.1:0-4721 GCA_964415855.1 uncultured Rikenellaceae bacterium | reverse complement strand
GGCGACGGGCCGTCGGCATCGGACGCGGAAACGTTAAAATTCAGATTAATATTTGTCTTTTTGAGAATGCTTTTGTCGGTGCTGGCAGCAAGAAGTATATGAACTTTCGATTCAAAATATTTCCCCATAAAAATAGCCATCCTCATTTTCTCCTTGTTTTCACCTCTGAAATCAATAGGAAAGAGAATGTTATGATACCTCTCCTGATCGATCGGAGGATCCTGAACGACAATAAATGGTATTTTTGATTTTACGATGACCTTTAAAGCCCAGCTGCCGGTGAGTTTTTGCATACCTTTCATTCCATGAGTACCCATAACAACAAGACTTGCGTGGTTTTCATTGGCATATTCAGCAATAGCCGTAAAGATGCTGCCTTTTGACAGGTGGTAAGTAACCGGTACGTTATGTTTCTTGCTGCTCTCTTCACTTATATGTATCAGCTTGTTCTTCTTTTCTGCATAGAGCTTCTGATTTATGCCGGGATCGACAATATGAAGAAGACATATCTCATTGGACACCATCCGGCTTATCTTAACAGCATGTGCAAGTGCATGATCAGCAACGGGAGTAAAATCCCAGGGGACGACTATTTGTTCTTTTTGTTCATCCATAGCTTTTTACAGATTACATAATTTCATCCAAAGTTATTCAGTTTTTGCCAATTTTCAAATCTCTATAATAACATGTTAAATGGATTATGATAAATAACTGAAATATACTTTAAATATTATATAATAATTGTAAAGTAATTTACCTGACGTGGAGGGAGAATCAAACAACCGGACCCGTTGTTCTCTTTAAGGTTCAACTTAACCGGGAGGACCGGCCATAAATAAGGTATATTGACGGACTCGTCCCTGCAGGAGATGACATGTTACAATATTTATTATTTTTGCGCTACAATTTTGATTTTATTATTTATGATGAAAAGAACAAGGGTAAAAGATTTATTGTCTGCCACAAAGGTAGGATCAGATGTTCTTGTCAAGGGATGGGTAAGAACAAAGAGAGGTAACAGGAATATTATCTTCATCGCTCTTAACGACGGTTCCACGATCAATAATATCCAGGTGGTTGCAGAAGCCACGTCATTTGATGATAACCTGATAAAAGACATATCGACAGGTGCCTGTATCGCAGTATCCGGAAAGCTTGTTGAATCTATGGGTCAGGGACAGAGTGTTGAACTGAACGCTTCTCACATTGAAATATACGGGAAAAGCGATGCAGAGATATACCCATTGCAGAAAAAGGGACATTCGATGGAATTCCTTAGAGAAAATACTCATCTCCGGTTCAGGACAAATACTTTTGGTGCTGTTTTCAGGATACGACATTCAATGGCTTTTGCTATCCATAAGTATTTTAATGACAAAGGATTCTTCTATCTGCATACTCCCATTATTACTGGCAGCGATTGTGAGGGCGCAGGAGAGATGTTCCATGTGACAACCCTGGATCTTAAAAATATACCACTCAATGAGCAGAATACTGTGGATTTCACTGACGATTTTTTCGGGAAGGAGACCAATCTTACCGTATCGGGACAACTTGAAGGAGAGCTCGGGGCACTGGCCCTTGGAGACATATACACCTTCGGTCCGACTTTCAGGGCTGAAAATTCAAATACTCCCCGTCATCTGGCAGAATTCTGGATGATAGAACCGGAGATGGCATTCTATGACCTAAACGACAATATGGATCTTGCAGAAGAATTTGTTAAGTATCTTATAAGGTATGCTATTGATAACTGTCGTGAAGATCTGGAATTCCTGAATAAGATGATTGATAATAATCTGCTTGAAAGACTGGACTTCGTACTGAATAACAGTTTTGTCAGGATTACATACACCGAAGCGATCGACATCCTGATGTCTTCAGGTAAAAAATGGGAATTCCCGGTGGACTGGGGTCGCGACCTTCAGGCTGAACATGAGAGGTACCTTGTGGAAGTTCACTTCAAACGTCCTGTTATACTGACTGATTATCCAAAAGATATAAAGGCTTTTTATATGAAGCAGAATGATGATGGCAAGACTGTAAGAGCAATGGATGTGTTATTCCCGGGGATAGGTGAAATAATCGGAGGATCACAAAGGGAAGAGCAATATGACAGGCTCATTTCCCGTATAAGAGAGCTGAAGTTACCGGAAAAGGATCTCTGGTGGTATCTCGATACCAGAAGATTTGGTACTGCTCCCCATAGCGGATTTGGTCTTGGCTTTGAAAGACTGATAGTATTTATTACAGGAATGGCAAATATAAGGGATGTGATACCGTTTCCAAGGACACCCAGGAATGCTGAGTTTTAAAACTGCTCATTGCGAAATGTTTTGTTGAATAGAAGAGAATGCTAAAGCAACGGTTACAGCAGAAATTGCTCCAGAAGCTCTCCCCGCAGCAGATACAGATGATAAAGCTGCTGGAGGTCCCTACTATGCAGATTGAAGAGCGGATCAAGAAGGAGCTGGAAGAAAACCCGGCTCTTGAGGAGGGCCAGGAGGAGGATATTCAACAGCAGGAGGATATTCAACAGCAGGAGGAAGAAGAGGATAAATACGAGGATACAGATAAAGACCAGGAAGAATTCACCCTCGATGATTATATTGAAGATGATGATATCCCCGAGTACCGTTTGCAGACAAAAAACTATAGCAGAGATGAGGATAAAAGAAGCGATATACCGTATTCTGCGGGATTATCCTTTCATGAAAATCTTGGGTCGCAACTAGCCCTCAGGGACCTGGATGAAAAACAGAAGATACTGGGGGAATACATCCTCGGAAATATTGATGAGGATGGGTACCTGAGGCGGGAACTCATAAACATTGTAGACGATCTTGCTTTTCTGCAGAATGTTGAGACATCTGAGGACGAGCTTGAGGAGGTCCTGAAAATTATACACGATCTTGAGCCTGCCGGTGTCGGAGCCAGAAGCCTGCGGGAATGTCTGTTACTGCAACTGGGAAAAATGGATAAATCACAAACGGCAGTGGATCTTGCTTATAAAATACTTGACCTCTATTTTGAAGAATTCACAAAAAAGCATTATGATAAGGTAATAGGCAGGCTGGGGATTACTGAAAATGAGCTTAAAGCTGCAATTGATGAGATTCTTAAGCTTAATCCAAAACCGGGAGGGGTCCACAGCGATCCATTCAGCAAGTCATCACAGCCAATAATACCTGATTTTATCCTGGAACTTTCGGAAGATGGTTTTGACCTGCATCTAAATTCAAGAAACCTTCCTGAGCTCCGGCTGAGCACTGCTTACAGTGAAATGCTTCAATCGTACAGCAAGGATAAAAGTCAGAAGAAAGAGATGAAAGAGGCAGTTATGTTCGTAAAGCAGAAGATTGACTCGGCTCGATGGTTTATCGATGCAATAAAACAACGTCAAAACACTCTTCTTTTAACAATGAATGCGATTCTCGAATATCAGAAGGAGTACTTTATGGATGGGGATGAAACCAGGTTAAAGCCTATGATCCTTAAAGATATTGCTGAAATGACAGGTCTCGATATCTCAACAATATCAAGGGTGGCCAACAGTAAGTTTATTCAGACTTATTTTGGGATATTCCCATTGAAGTTCTTCTTTTCAGAAGGCCTTCAGACAGATAGCGGAGAAGAGGTATCTACAAGGGAGATCAAGAGGATTCTTCAGGATTGTATTGAAAGCGAGGAGAAGCGCAGACCCTTAACCGACGAAAGACTGACCGAAATTCTCCAGGAGAAGGGCTACCAGATAGCACGCCGTACAGTAGCAAAATACAGGGAACAGCTTAATATCCCTGTTGCAAGACTGAGGAGGGAAATCTAAACCTTGTTTTATGCTTCAGAACGGCTGAATTTGTTTATTCTAATATTAATATAAGGCATCAGAATGACTACTGACAATAAAAGGGACTTATCCAAAACCCTGGCAATAACTATATCTGTTATTTTTCATCCTCTGTTTGTGCCGGTATATGGTCTGGTCATCATTTTTTCTGCCTCATCACTCTATGGATATCTTCCTTATGATGTTAAAAAGCTGATAGTTCTTATAATACTGATAAACAATGTTCTATTGCCGGTTTCCCTCCTGCCCTTTTTCCGGTACAGGAATATAATAAGCTCATGGATCGTTGAGACAAGGCGGGAAAGGATAATACCGCTCATTACATCCACAATCCTTTATGCAACAACTTCAATCATCATTTTCCGTTTGCCGGTACCATTCTTACTCAAGTCATTTATTTTTGCATCTTTTTTTATTGCCCTGTCAGTAACAGTAATTAATTTCTGGTGGAAGATATCAATTCATTCCGTCGGAGCCGGGGCACTCACCGGTTTTGTTGCAATACTCTCTCTTAAATTGAATACACAGATGTCATGGTACCTGATATATGTTATTCTGGCTTCTGGAATGATTCTTTCCTCCAGGTTAAAGCTTAACTCACACTCACCATCACAGGTATGGATCGGATTTCTCACCGGCTTCCTGGGAGTGGGCCTGTATATGTGGTTCTTCTAGCAGCTCCTGTAAGGCTGATATTAACAACTTTCTGCTTTCACCTCTTATATCACCAGTATTTAAGTTATAATTCATTTGCAGCAGGACCTGCTCTCCCAGATCTCTCTGGCGAATAAAAGAAAACCAACCTTTCTCCGATAAATACCTGGCAAGGTACTCCTGTTCGGTCTGACCTGGGGTGGGAATAAGTATTGCGCTG
>CAYQBZ010000309.1:0-4734 GCA_964415855.1 uncultured Rikenellaceae bacterium | reverse complement strand
CATCACGCATATTTTTCGCAGTCATCTCTCCTTTGTCTGTAAGATATTCGAATTTTTCCCATGCGTTTCTAAGAAACAATCCGGATGAATCAGCATAGGTTGCAGGATTTGTATCCGATTCCCAGTTTGGGAAACATGAAATACCCGTGGGCCATATCTGAATACTGCCCCAGGGCTCCTCTGTTTGATTTAATCTTGTCAAAAATATCCATGTTGAATTGTTATTTGAAAACTTGTCACAAAAGTATAAATAACCGCTAAATTTCATACTACCTATTTATACCTAATTTGGTAATGTCCTGCATACACTATAATAAATATATAATTATTACGTTTTTATGCCTTAAATGAAAAATATTCCCTAATTTTGCGCAACAATTTTTTTTATGAAGTTAAGGTTAATAATTTCCCTTATAATTCTGATGCTGGCGGCTTCATGCGGTGAATATGAGAAACTGCTCAAAAGCACTGATTATGAATTGAAAAAGGCAAAGGCAAAGGAGTATTATGATGCGGGCCAGTACGTGAAGTCAACAGAGATACTTGCCCAGATATTACCAAGGTTCAGGGCTACGGAGGAAGCTGAAGAGCTTAACTGGATGAATGCACAGAGCTATTACGGTATGCGGGACTACTATATGGCAGGAAGTTATTTCAAAGCCTTCATCGACCAGTTCCCTTTCGGGAATCATGCGGAAGAAGCCAATTTTATGGCAGCGATGTGTGATTATAAGATATCCCCGCGTCCTGAGCTGGACCAGGAAAATACCAGGAATGCTCTCGAAGGATTCAATATTTTTATAAACAGGTTTCCAAACAGTCCCAGGGTGGAAGAGAGCAGAGCACTTATTAAAGAGCTGGAAGATAAGCTTGTTGAGAAATCATACCTGAGTGCGAAGCTTTATTATGACATGAAACAGTATAAAGCAGCAGTGGTTGCACTATCCAACAGTCTGAAAGAGTATGCCAATACAAAGTACAGGGAGCAGATGATGTACCTGCGACTCAATTCTCTTTTCCTGTACGCTGAGAACAGTTTTGAAAACAGGCAGAAGGAAAGATACCAGGATACGCTCGATGACTATTACTCCTTTATGGAGGAATTCCCGGAGAGCAAGTATGCCAAAGAGGTTGCAAATATATACCAGAAAACAGACAGCTTTCTCAAAGAGGGAATGCCTGACAGTGGAATAAATAACCAGTAAAAATATGGATTACAGAAAATCATCAGCGCCATCAACAACAATTACACGTAATCTTGACCTAATGACACAGGGAACAGGAAATATCTACGAGACAGTAATTGTCGTTTCAAGACGATCGAACCAGATATCCGTTGAGATGAAACAGGAGCTTAACAAAAAGCTTGAAGAGTTTGCCTCCTATACGGATAACCTTGAAGAGGTTTTTGAAAACCGAGAACAGATCGAAATATCAAAATTCTATGAAAGGCTTCCTAAGCCGACTCTTATTGCATTACAGGAACTTGAGGAGGGAAAAATATTTTACAGGAATCCTGAGACTGCCATAAAGCAGAAATAACATACAGCGCAAAGATGCTGAAAGGCAAACACATACTTGTAGGAGTGACCGGGGGTATTGCAGCATATAAAACTGCCACGGTTATTCGTCTGCTTGTTAAAGATGGAGCCGAAGTAAAGGTACTTATGACAGATAATGCCAGAGAGTTCATTACACCTCTTACCCTCGCAACCTTGTCAAAAAATCCTGTCGTGACAGGATTCTTCAATAATGAAAGCGGTGAATGGAACAGCCACGTGGATCTCGGTTTGTGGGCTGACATTTATCTCGTTGCCCCGGCTACGGCTAATTCTATGGCCAAAATGGCCCAGGGTATTGCAGATAACCTGTTGCTGACAACATATTTCTCAGCCCGGTGTCCCGTCTTTGTCGCACCGTCCATGGATCTTGATATGCTTAAGCATCCTGCCACTGTGATCAATATTGAAACACTGAAAGCTTATGGCAATATAATTCTTGAACCTGCCACAGGGGAACTTGCCAGCGGGTTGAGCGGTAAGGGACGAATGGCAGAACCTGAAGATATTGTTAAGGAGATCAGTGACTTCTTTTCAAAAAAAAAAAAGTTATACCCCACTGAAGGGGAAACGTCTTCTGATTAATGCAGGACCCACACGGGAAGCACTTGATCCTGTAAGGTTCATAAGCAACTACTCCTCAGGCAAGATGGGAATTGCACTTGCAGATGCTGCCGCAGAGTATGGCGCAAAGGTAGAACTTGTGCTTGGTCCTGTCAATATAAGACCCGTCAGCAGCAAAGTAAGGATTATCAATGTCATTACTGCCGAATCGATGGCATCCGAATGCATATCACGGTTTCCCGTTTGTGATATTGCAATATTATCAGCAGCCGTGGCGGATTTTACTCCAATCGGGGTTCATGTCACAAAGATGAAAAAGGAGAGTGGTGAACTGGTACTCAGACTAAAACAGACAACAGACATAGCTGAGGCGCTCGGAAAAATGAAGAAGCCATCACAATTCATAGCAGGCTTTGCACTTGAAACAGATAATGAAATTGAGAATGCCAGGGGAAAGCTGGAAAGGAAAAATATGGATCTCATAGTACTGAATTCCCTGAAGGAGAAAGGTGCCGGATTTGAATTCGATACAAATATGATTACGATTATTGACCGTAATAATAATATTGATAAATTTGAGTTAAAATCAAAGGGAGAAGCTGCAAAAGACATTCTGAATAAAATTGTATCAGCGATCCGATAATTTTTCACGATGAACTTATTATACAGTCCTAAATACTGGTTTTTTGCGTTCCTGGTTTTAATCCCGGGCATAGGCAGTTCACAGGAGCTGAATTGTAATGTGCAGGTTTCTGCGCAGAGAATACAGGGTTCAAACCGCCAGGTCTTTGAAAATATGCAGCGCGATATTTATGAGTTCATGAATTCCAATGTATGGACAAACCATGTATTCAGTTACTCCGAGAGGATAGACTGTAATATTCTCATTAACCTGAATGACCAGTTGTCTGCCGATGAATTCAGGGGGACGATCCAGGTGCAGCTCAGTCGTCCTGTTTTCAATACAACATATAATTCCACAATGCTTAATTTTATTGATAACAATTTTCAGTTCAGGTATGTGGAATTTCAGCCCCTGGAATTTGATCCAAGCACCCACAGGTCAAACCTGGTATCTGTCCTGGCCTATTATGCATATATAATATTAGGATTCGACTATGATTCTTTCTCCCTGCTGGGGGGAACAGAATTTTTCCAGATGGCTGAGAAAATAGTGACAAATGCACAGAATGCCCCTGAACCCGGATGGAAACCGTATGATGCATCGAGGAACCGGAACAGGTACTGGCTGGTAAAAAATATTCTGGACAAGGAATATGAAGGGGTGAGAAGATTCCTGTATGAGTATGATATCAACGGGCTCGATAAGATGGAATCGAGGATATCTGAAGCCAGGACCAGCATGGTTGAGAGTCTCAGGCTGGTACAGGAGGTATACAGGAGAAAACCGGATCCTTTCATGTATTACCTTCAGATTGTCATGGATTCAAAATCGGATGAGATAATTAATATTTTTTCAGAGGCTTTTCCAGAGGAGAAAAGCCGTGTGGTGGAGATCCTAACCGAGATTGACCCTGCCAACAAGGCCAAATATGAAAAGATAATTGCTGCCAATGCGCCATAATAACCGGTTATGCTTGTAAAACTTTACGTTCAAAATTATGCTCTAATAAAAGAACTGGACGTTGAACTGGAAAACGGCCTGACTATCATTACCGGTGAGACCGGAGCAGGTAAAACTATTCTTCTTGGCGCTCTTTCCCTTATACTTGGTACAAGGGCTGATACTAATGTTCTTCTTGACAAAAAAGAAAAGTGTATTGTAGAGGGCACCTTCAGGATAGAGGATTATGATCTCAATGAGTTTTTTCTTTCCAACGACCTCGATTATGACAGGATCGCAACGCTCAGGAGGGAGATAAACCCGGCAGGTAAAACAAGAGCATTCATAAATGATACCCCGGTAACTATTAACCTGCTAAAGGAACTTGGCGATATGCTCATCGATATACATTCACAGCACCAGACCCTGATGCTGAAGGATAATATTTTTCAGCTTAATATAATTGATTCATTTACTGATATTACAAGACTTCTAAGTGATTACAGGCTTGCTTATTCCCGGTTTATAAAATTGAAGACGGAGTATAAGGAGGTGAAAGAGAGGGTCGAAAGGAACAGGGCGGACCTGGAATATTTCCGGTATCAGCTGGGCCAGCTTGAGGAGGCTAACCTGAAGAAGGGTGAACAGGAAGACCTGGAGAAAGAACAGGAACTACTTGCTCATTCCGAGGAGATAAAGCTTGCACTTACAGGTGCATCAACCCTGTTGAATGCAGACGGACCGTCTATCCTGTCAATGCTTAGGGAGCTGAGATTAAATATAGGAAAAATAAAGTCATACCTGCCACAGGGGGAGGACATTCTGGAAAGGGTGGAATCAACTCTTATTGAACTGAATGACATAGGTGCTGAAATTGAGAAGCTCGGATATTCAACTGAAGCTGATCCTGCAAGACTTGCACATATTAATAGCAGGCTTGACACTATATACACCCTGGTTCATAAACACAAGGTTAATAATCTCGATGAGCTGATTGCGAAAAAAGAAGAGATTTCCGAAAAATATTTAAGTCACCTGGTTATCCCT
>CAYQBZ010000308.1:0-4736 GCA_964415855.1 uncultured Rikenellaceae bacterium | reverse complement strand
AGGTATGGACAGTAAAGGATATGCTGGTAAAGGACTTTCCCGGGACATTGAAAATGGTTGCCGGTATGGGTTATCAGAGTGTGGAAATGTGCTCTCCCCCGGGTTATGAGAGTTCAGGTTTCGGTCCCCTGATGGCACTGAAAGCCAGGGAGATGAAAACTATCATCAACGACGCAGGTCTGATATTCCCAAGCTCACACTATGTAATGAAAGAACTGAGGGAAAACCTCGAGGAAAGGATTGAGTTCGCTAAAGAATCAGGCCAGACACAGATGATACTTTCCAGTTTTGGTTTGCCAAATAATGCAACCTTAGGTGACTGGCTCAAAGCAGCTGATGAACTGAACATTATCGGGGAGAAAACGAAAAAAGCCGGCCTCCAGATGGGATACCATAACCATAACATGGAATTTGCCAAGATTGGCGACAAACTTATCTATGATGCACTTATGGAACAGTTCGATCCAAGATACATTAAAATGCAGTTCCAGGTGGCAGTAATCAGCTTAGGCTATAGAGCAACCGACTATTTCAAAAAATACCCGGGAAGATTTATTTCCGCCCACCTGGCCGACTGGTCTGAAGCTGAGAAAAGACAGGTGGCATTAGGGAAAGGTATTGTTGACTGGCAGGAATTTTTTGCTTCACTGAAAAAAGCCGGTGTAAAGAATATCTTCGTCGAGATGGATCCTGCAACATTTAAGGAGAGTGTGGATTACATTCATAACCTCTGATCAAGAGCATCCTGTAAAAATACTTCTCAATATTTAAATATTTCAATCCTAAATCCTTGTTAAAAATGGCAAGATCAATAAAAATAGGTCGTCGGGAATTCCTGGGATCAGCGGCAGCCGCTTCCCTGGCATTAACAGTTGTACCAAGACAGGTACTTGGAGGACAAGGTTATGTGGCACCCAGCGATAAAATAACTCTTGGTTATATCGGGTGCGGCACCCAGGGTTTAAGGGAAATGGCATCACTTCTGCCAAATCCTGCACTCCAGATAGTTGCTGTTTGCGATCCGAACAAATTTACCACAGATTACGTGGACTGGTCCTTAAACAGTGTTCGTAACAGTATACGTACTGCACTGGGAGATAAAGCCTGGGGAGAAGGAATAAAAGGGATCCCCGGGGGAAGAGATATCGGGCAGGAGCTGGTCCGGAAATACTATGGAAAATCAAAAGTATCAGGTATTTATGAAGGATGTGCATCTTATGAGGATTTCCGCGAGCTGCTTGAAAAAGAAAAAGATATCAATGCAATAAAAATAATGACCCCTGATCATCTTCATGCTACCGTGGCAATAGCTTCCATGAAAAAGGGGAAGCATGTGGTAACTCATAAACCTATTGCAAACAGGATACATGAGGCAAAACTTACGATAGAAACAGCAAAAAAGACCGGGATGAGCACACATTTACTTGCCTGGAGCAGGAAACCTGACAATGATACTATAAGGAAATGGATAATGGAAGGAGCTATTGGCAAGCTAAAAGAGATACATAACTGGTCCAACCGGCCGGTATGGCCCCAGTGGCAGGCCAATCCGACTGAAAAGCCTCCCATACCGAAAGACTTTAACTGGGAGCTGTGGCTCGGACCTGTACCTGACCGTCCATACCATCCAAATTACACTCATGCCGTTTTTCGCGGCTGGTATGATTTTGGCGCCGGCAGCATTGCAGATATGGGACATTACAGCCTCTTTCCTCTCTTTCTTACCCTGGGAATAAATAGCCCTGCAGTAAGCGCTGAAGCATATGCAACAACCACCTGTACCCTCGACGGTAATGTGGCTACAGGAGTTAATAATAATGTAGCGTTCCCTTTGTCGTGTATTATAAAATTCAAATTCCCGGAGCAGAGCCAACTGCCCGGATTTGACCTTCTCTGGTACGACGGGGGTATGAAGCCTCTTAATCCGGAAGAATATGCTTCAACAGGAAGAACTCTTGCGAGGGAAGGAATGATGTTCGTTGGTGACAAAGGGAGGATCATTGCCGAATTCAGGGGTGAAAATCCTGAACTTTTTTCTCAGACAGGTAAAAGTATTCCACCTGCTACAGCACCAGAACAACAACGGGAAGACAGCAATAATGTCTGGATCAGCTCCTTTAAAAACAGTACTCAGTCTCCCGGCAGCTTCATCTGCACAGGTCCTGTAACGGAGACTATTCTGCTTGGTGCTGTTGCCCTGAGGGCCGGGAAAAAAGTAGAGTACGATTCGGGGAATATGAAAATAACCAACGTACCGGAAGCGAACAGCTATCTTGTCAGAGAATACAGAAAGGGCTGGGAGCTGTAAAATCATTACATATTGAGCCAGGTCAAGAATTACCGGACCTTCGTTTTCCGGAATCTTACCGGTAACTTATGAAGAGATATCGTCTCTCTTGATTATTTCGTTTTTTTTCTTAATATTGCGTTCCAATATTTAAACATTAGAATAATTAAACTAACAAAAGAGATTATGGTCAGACGTATTTCTTCATTGATAATCATTACTGCTTTTCTTGTATCTTGCGGTAATTCAGGTAAAAAAGATACATCCTCCTCGACTGCGAACCAGGATGGTGCAGTAAAAGTAGAATTTGCATCACTGGTTGAAAATCCGGAGAATTACCTGAATAAAAACATCATAGTTGAGGGTAAGGTAGTGCATGTCTGCACAATGACAGGCAAGAAGATGTTTATTGTCGGTGAAGATCCTGATATAAGGTTGTTTATTGCAGCAGGTGAAAATATGCCAAAATTTCCAATGGAGCTTCTTGGCAGTGAGGTTGTTGTAGAAGGCCTGATCACAAATTCAACAGGAATGGCCATGGGTGAGGGTGAAGACATGGCAGCCGGAGAAGGAGGTATGATGCATGAAATGGCATCCAGTATGGGATCCATGATGGCTGATAGTTGTGAGACAGAATCAGCGCTTGCAGCCCAGCCGGTCCTGGCCAACCTGGTAATGGAATACAGGCATCATACAGTAAAATAAGATATAATAATAAAGAACAGAAAGGTCAGCCAGCAACTGACCTTTTTTTTACACTACGAAATGAATGAACATCTCAAGATTTAACAGGGTAACGCACCGTGATATTGGTTACCTCATAGCAGGATTAACAATAATTTATGCCCTGTCGGGGATAGCATTAAACCATAAGCATAACTGGAATCCCAATTACATTATAGAGAACCGGAGCTTCTCAACTGTTATCCCTGTTTCAAGGGAAACATTCAGCGATGATATAGCTCAACAGATACTTAAAAATGCAGATATCGAACCTGACTTCAAGACATTTTATTTTCCAACCGGTAATACGGTTACAATTTTTATCGACGGCGGCCTGGTGCAGGTAAATGTCCTGACAGGTGAAGGAGTTATACAAAGCATAACCAAGAGGCCGCTGTTCTACCAGATTAATTTCCTTCACTACAATCCCGGGATCTGGTGGAAATATTTCAGTGATATCTATTGCATAGCACTCATTCTTGTCACTGTCACCGGATTGTTTATCGTCAAAGGCCGTAACGGCATAACAAGAAGGGGAGCGATCCTTACAATTATCGGGATCATACTCCCCCTTTTATTTCTGTTTATCTATAAATGAGGGCCAGGGGCATGGGGGGCTTTAAACTCCCTGCTCCCTGCTCCCTGCTCTTCGCCGTCAGGCCTTCTTAAGTGCTTCCAGCACCCTGGCCGGGGTGAACGGCATGGTATAAAGTCTGGCTCCGGTAGCATCGAATATAGCATTTGATATTACAGCGCCCATATTGATGATAGCCGGTTCTCCACCTCCATGTGGTGGCTGATCTTTCCTGTCAAGGACAACGGTTTCTATTTTAGGAAGCCACGTGAATTTGGGTAGCTGGTAGGAGTCAAAATTACGGTCTGAAATGTTACCCCCCTCAAAATAGACTTCCTCAGAAAGAGCATAGCCCATTCCCATAGTAATGCATCCCTCCATCTGTAGTATAGAGCCCTGTGGGTTTACAGACAAACCCATATCCTGGACACAGGTTACACGCAGGACCTGAACTTTACCTGTAGCCTTGTCTACTTTAACTTCCGCTATATGAGCCACCTTACTTTCAACATCCTCGCCGCAGGCAACTCCAATACCTCTGCCGGTGGGTGTCTTTCCGGGGACATATCCAAACTTGTCAGCAACAGTTTTAAGGCATTCTATCATCCTCTCATCCTTCAGGTTCTTAAGCCTGAACTCCAGAGGATCTATACCGGCTGCTGTTGCCATTATATCGATCTGTACCTCTCTGGCAAAGCAGTTTGTATTATTGTTAGGCGCCCTCCATGCTCCTGTCGCAAAAGGATGTATGGAAGGAGTGCCTCTGCTGTTACTGTGACTGGTGGTTGTTGCGTGCGGGACATCATAGGTTGTTTCAGATCCCCTTGTACCGGAGAAATAGATGTTATAATCCCAAAGCTTGATCATTCCGGAATTGTCAATACCGGATGTTATCTTAATTACTCCTGCAGGATGGAAAGAATCAAAGAAAAACTCTTCATCACGTGTCCATACGACCATAACGGGTTTCCCGGTCATTTTTGCAAGTCGTGCTGCCTCGACACCCTGCTCTGACGGGCTTTTACCTCCAAATCCTCCGCCGATAAATGGAGTTATGACTCTCACCTTCTCACGCGGGAAACCAAGGGCTCTCACAATACTGTCCTGCAGGCCAAATGGAGATTGCGTTCCTGCCCATACTGT
Source organism: uncultured Rikenellaceae bacterium (assembly GCA_964415855.1). Taxonomy (GTDB): domain Bacteria; phylum Bacteroidota; class Bacteroidia; order Bacteroidales; family VadinHA17; genus LD21. Next base: position 9 of record CAYQBZ010000308.1, on the reverse strand, counting down.
CATCTTATC
>CAYQBZ010000307.1:0-4750 GCA_964415855.1 uncultured Rikenellaceae bacterium | reverse complement strand
CTTCATTTATTTCAGACTGCCTGATCCGCAATTTATCCATCTGATTCAACAGATCAGATTGCTGAGTTTTTTCAGACACTAATTTACCCCCGGATCTTTTCCCGAATAACCTGAAGCCTTTGCCAGTTTTTTCTCCCTGGCCAAGCCTGGCTCTTAATGTTGCTTCCTCATCTGCCAGCTCTGCCAGCTCAGATTCCATTTCGCTTATCTCTCTAAGCTCCTCGTCCAGCTTTGTTGTAACGTCCTGAAGGTAAAGCTTCCAGGCATCCTCAAGAGAATTAAGATACTGACTTATGGCTCCGCTGACATTCATAACCGAGGAAAGGTCAGCAATCCAGCTCCTTGTAAGTTCCACCTCATCAAGTCCCGACAGTAACTCTTTCAGCTCAGTTCCCGGATTGTCAGTGATTGTCAGTAACCATCCTTTTGCAATACTGAAACGGCAACTCACCTCGGGTAACGACATGTCACTGCGTAAGACATCTTCTGAAATGACTCCGGAATAAAAAACCTTCAAGGCTTCGAGAACCGAAGTCTTCCCTGATTCATTCTGGCCTATGAGACATGTTACGTTATCAGGAGACAGATTTTGCCATCCTGTATCAATTATTGATCTGAAGTTCTTGATTCTGAAAGCTGTAAGCCTCATCATGATAAAAATATTATAATTTGAATCCAAATACCAGAACATCATCTATCTGTTGTGTTTTACCCTTCCACTCCTTAAAAGCTCTTTCGAAATGCTTTTTTTGTTGTGCCATTGGAAGTTTTCCTACAGATTCGATGAGACGCCTGAATCGCTTATGCTTGAATTTTTTATCCGTTATTTCACCGAACTGGTCGGAGAAACCATCGGAAAAAAGATAAAATGAGTCGCCTGGCTGTGTATCAATATAAATATTCGTAAATGGGGCCTCCCTGAGTGGAGCAACCCCGATAGTCATTTTGTCAGGCTTGAACTCAGTAAGCTCTCCTTCCCTGAATAAAATGAGAGGCCTGTTTGCTCCTGAAAATTCCATTTTCTTTGTCGTACAGTCAATGATACATAAGCCAAGATCAATACTGTCTTTAGCCTTGGAACCTATTCCTGTCTGATTGAGCGCTTTCATAACCTTCTCTCTCATAAGGTTCAGTATCCTGTTGGCTTTTAAATTGAACCCTGTCTGCATTATTTCATTTAGAAAGCCTATGCCCAGTATGCTCATAAGAGCTCCCGGGACACCATGCCCTGTACAATCACCTGCTGCAATACATATCTTGTTCCTGTTGCAAAATGCATAATAAAAATCACCGCTTACAATATCACGTGGGAGGAACAACAGGAAAAAATCCTTTAGATAACCTTTAAGTACTTCTGGATCAGGCATTAGAGCATGCTGGATCATTCCTGCATATCTGAGGCTTGCAAAGTGATCATCCATTGCCTGATCGAGAACCCGTGAAATAAAATCAGGCCCTCCTCTTATTACTTCATCCATATCTGAAATATCCCAAAAAAGAACAATAAATATACACTAATTTTAATTCCCCACCCATTCACCTTTACCATTCAGCCATCTTTCCTTTCAAGGAGTACCACATTTTCAACATGATGTGTATGGGGAAACATATCAACAGGCTGCACAGCTGTTATTCTGTATTTGTCTGATAGTAATAAGATATCCCTGGCCTGGGTGGAAGGATTACAGCTTACATACACAATTCTTCCAGGACCTGCTTCCATAATTGTTTTTACAACACCTTCATGCATGCCAGCCCGTGGGGGATCCGTTATAATAACATCGGGACTGCCGTTTTTCCTGAAGAATTGTTCCGTCAGGATATCCTTAATATCTCCGGTAAAGAAGAGAGTATTTCCTGTCTTATTCAATTCAGCATTGACAATAGCATCCTTAATAGCTTCTGACACATATTCAATACCGATAACTTTCCCGGCAGAACCTGCTAAGAATGTTGCAATTGTACCCGTTCCTGTATAAAGGTCGTACACAATCTCATTACCCGATAATCCTGCTAATTCTTTTACTGTATTATAGAGTGTCAGCGCCTGTTTTGTATTAGTCTGGTAAAATGATTTCGGGCCCATCCTGAACACCAGGTCATCCATCTTTTCCAGCAGGAAGCTGTCGCCTTTATACAATACGGGTTCCTGATCACTCAGTGAATCATTTCCTTTTGTATTTATCACATACATGAGAGAGCTAATCTCCGGGAATTCATCTCCAAGGAAATCAAGCAATGCTTCCCTTTTTTCAGTATCCTCATGAAAAAAGACAACGATAACCATAAACTTTCCGTCAAGAGAATTCCTTATAACAAGATTACGGATAAATCCCTTTCTGTCTTTCGGATTATAAAACTGAAGGTCGTTCCTAAATGAATAGTCTCGCACAGCATTCCTGATAAAATTTGATGGTTCAGGCTGAAGATGACACCTTTCAATATCAATTACCTTATCATAGAAACCGGAGACATGAAATCCTGCGACACCTCCTGATTCAAACGTTATACCGGAAGCTATCTCCTCTCTTGAGAGCCAGCGTCTGCTTGAAAATGAGTATTCAAGCTTGTTCCGGTAAAAATAAATATCGGGTGATCCTGATATTGGTCTGATGCCCTGAAGATCAGCTTTACCAATTCGTTTGAGGTTATCAATTACCTGTTTTTCCTTGTATTGAAGCTGCAGATTATAGGGCAGGTGCTGCCATTTACAACCTCCGCATGTACCGAAATGAAGGCATTGCGGGTCCACCCTGTCTGATGAATACTCATGGAATTTAACTACTCTCCCTTCGAGGTACTTTTTCCTCTTTTTTGTTACCTGTATATCAGCCACGTCACCGGGAATGAGCATGGGAACAAAGAGAACAATATTATCAACTCTTGCCAGGGCATTACCTTCAGCACCTATGCCGGATATCCTGACCTTCTCTAATACAGGCAGATCTTTTTTTCTTCCCACTAAACTGGCCTGTTACTTATATCATCAACATCTAAATCTTAAATGGTCTACTCTGAACTATGAAGGTTCTGCAGAAAGAGTATTCCCTGCATCATACATGGTATTACTCCGTCACCATGGTCAACGCCCGGGACTATTACCTTCCGGCAGATATCCGGAGATGTCCCTGCCTGTATCATGTCATCATACATGCTTTCTGTTGAAACCGGATCCACCTGTGTATCATTTCCTCCATGAATGAGCAGCAGGGGGATGTTGGTCTTCCATGGTGTAATACTATTTCTTTCCAGTGCATCCCTTACGGATGAGAATTCCTGTGCTGAGGCAAATCCGGACAGAAATTCAGGAGTAAGTAATCCTTCAACAGATGTCGTTAACTGCTGGTTTATCTCATCTGATGTCAGCATACCACTATATAACGAGCTTACCTTTGATGCATAAGGCTCATTGAAGATATCTGTAACCGGATTTGTAAACTGTCCGTAAGAAATATATGCACTTAAGATATACCCAAGATAAACTGGCATAGGGTAATTATCAGAGCTTATCATATTATGCAACAGGAGGGAAATGTCATAGGGACCTGCTCCACAAGCACTCCCTTTTAAATTAAAATCCCCGGAGTATTCCAGCTCAAGAGCTTTGTGAAGAGCCAGTGTCGCCCATCCTCCCTGTGAATAACCAAGAAGATAATATTCATCCTTCAAGGAAATACCAGGGAGCTCATTCATGGCCATTTCCTTGACAGAATACAGCATGTCAACAAGCGACTGTACTGTAGGTTCCTTTACTAAATAGGGATGAGGTATATTGGAAGATTCTCCAAAACCCGGATAATCAGCAATAACCACAATATATCCCATTGATGCCATGATCTCTATCATCTGGTAGGGATAGTTGATCGGGAACTTGCTGGGAGAATTGGCATTGAGAGTATTTGTACCATTCTGAAAGGAGAGAACAGGATATTCCCCGGGTTCTACAGGCACACAGACCAAACCTGAAACATTAACCTTATCAACGTTAACAGTTGTCTTGTAAACAATACGATAAATATTAACGTCGCTGTTTATCAGCTGTTTAAAACTACTGACCTCAGGAACAGATCCGGAAACTGCATTAATCAGACTGTTAATATAAACCTGACTATATGAAACAGCGAGCTCCTTTGAAATAAAATAGGAATACTCAGTGCTTTGTTCATCTTTCTTGCAGGAAGATAAAACCGTTGTTATTAATAATACAACACCGGCAATCTTAAATATCAATCTTCTCATTTCCATACCAGTGATCATTGCTTTATATAATCAGGTAACAAATTCTGGTGCAAATATAACTGTTATAAACAGAAAAGAGATATTACCTCCCTCCTGTATCAAGATTAATGGGATGAATTTCACTGTATAATTACTGTCATCAGAAAAAAATTTGATTTTCTGATTAAAATGATGGAAATTAGCATTTGAAATTTGTCTCGCAACAAATTCGTTCAATATAACCAATTCTAATACTGACTTTTATGAAAAGAGCTATTCTCCCCGTGCTGCTTATTGCAATAAATATTGCATCGCATTCCCAGAATCTCATCGTAAATCCGGGCTTTGAGCTATGGTCAAATATTACCAGGCCAGCCGGCTGGCCAACTGCTCAGAACTGTCTTAAAGATTCGGTGAATACCATTTCAGGCATTTACTCCCTTCGACATGAAGGGGGAACAACTACCAAGTACCTCGGACAAACAATCGAGGTCATCCCTCTCAGAGATTATATGCTTTCTCTGTTCTATAA
>CAYQBZ010000306.1:0-4766 GCA_964415855.1 uncultured Rikenellaceae bacterium | reverse complement strand
TAGAACAGCCTGTAAATGCTGTCACCATCATTCTGGTAATTCTTGGCGGCGTTGATGCCTCCCTGCGCGGCTACTGAGTGTGCCCTGCGGGGGGAATCCTGGTAGCAGAAATTTTTTACGCGGTAGCCAAGCTCACCGAGGGCAGAAGCCGCACTGGCCCCGGCTAAACCGGTACCAACCACAATAACATCAAGCTTCTTTTTATTTGCGGGATTAACCAGCCTTACCGAAGCTTTATACTTTGTCCACTTATGTGCAAGAGGACCATCGGGTATTTTTGAATTTAATTTTCCCATGTTGGTTATTTTTTCTTTTCAGATCTACCGGAGAAGCCATAAAGAGATTGAAATAAATGCGAAGCCTGCCGGCAGTATTATTGCGTAGATCACTGCAACTACCTTTACTACAGGTGACCATAACCTGTGATTCAGTCCGAGTGTCTGGAACGCGGAATAGAAAGCATGAAAAAGGTGAAGCCCCAGGAGTGAAAAACAGACAAGGTATATATAGTTATAGGCAGGGATCTTAAACAGGCTATGTGCGAGAGAATAGAAATCTTCGGGATTCCCTTGGACCAGTCCAAGTTTGACGAAGTAAAAATTGAAGAAGTGAAGAACAAGAAAGGTGAGGACAGAAGCTCCTGTCCATATCATGAACTTTGAGAAGAATGATGTCTCTGATCTGTTTCTGCTTACGTACCCGACAGGACGGGCGAGCCAGTTCTGTACCTGAAGGAGTATTCCCCATGTGATATGCAGAAGGATTGCACCTATAAGTACGATTTCCATTATCCTGACCAGGGGGAAAGTCGCCATGAAGTGAGCCGCTTTATTGAAGGGTTCAGGATCGTTCTTTAACAGCATTAAATTGATCGTCAGGTGTACAGGAAGAAATAACAGGAGGAAAAGACCGGCAAGAGCCATCACGAACTTTTTCGTAATTGATGAAAACAGGATCTTATTCATATGTAATGAAATGTTTACAGGTTAGTTGAAGTCAAAGTTTAAAACAGGTCATTAAAAATATGCTTATTTAATTAAAATACCAATTAAAATTTTGAATGATTAAACATGAAAGTCTCTTATGTTTTGAAATAGGATTAACTTTGTGTAAAACAAGCTGCGATGGAAAATTTCTTTAAGCATAAAACAGGTAAAATCAGATTTACGGAAAAGGGTAAAGGCAGTACTGTTGTTCTTCTTCATGGTTATCTCGAGTCTTCAGATGTGTGGAATGGTTTTGAAGTGAAGCTGGCAGTAAAGTTCAGGGTAATTTCAATTGACCTTCCGGGACATGGCAAATCGGATGTGTGCAGCGGTATTCATACCATGGAGTTTATGGCAGGTGTTATAAAAGAGCTGCTTGATCACCTGGGAATTAAAAAAGTTTTTCTTGCAGGTCATTCTCTCGGGGGTTATGTGGCTCTTGCATTTCTCGAGCTCTATCCTGATTATCTTTCAGGCTATTCGCTTTTTCATTCTCACCCCCTTGCCGATTCAGGGGAGGCTATCGAAAAAAGAGAAAGGGAGATAGCTATTGTTGATGCAGGGAAGAAGGAACTCATGTATCCAGATAATGTAATAAGGATGTTTGCCGACTCAAACCTCGAAAAGTTCTCAGATGCACTGCAGGGCATAAAGGATATTGCTTCCCGAATCCCGGGCGAGGGCATTTTAGCAGTATTGAAGGGAATGATAATAAGGCCATCGCGGGTAAAGGTAATGGAAGAAGGAAAGGTGCCCTGCCTGTGGATTTTAGGATCGATGGATAATTATATTCCTGCGGATGTCATCCAGAAAAAAGTCAGACTCCCTGATAATGCCATGGTTGTGGTCCTCAACAATTCGGGTCATCTTGGTTTTATCGAAGAAGAAGATCTGTCAGTAAAGGTTATAACTGAATTTGTTGAAAAGTTGTAAGGTTGTTATTTTCACGCCTCACGCCGCCATACCGTCACACAGTAGCACCGCCTTCTACTTATTAAGAAAATCTATCGCATATTTGAGAGTAGTGTCGATATGCTCCCACATAGGATAGAAACCTTTATTATCAAGTATGTTACGGGCTATATAAGCCTTGATCTGTGTATGTATTATATCGCCTGAGGTTTTTATTCCTTCGGGATCCTTTTTAACACCGTTATCAGAAGCGTAACTGATAAACATATCCATAAGAGGTTGTTTATCCAGGTATTTTTCCATCTCGTCCGATTCAGTGTATTTTTTAAGTGTTTCCCTGTTGGTCTCTGTGTATTTAAGCGCAAATCTGTAGATTAATGGTCTGACATGGGCAAAATATTGGGAGATCCCGGTTGTGTCAACGGGAACAAACTTATCGGGCATAATACCTCCTCCTCCGTATACCACTCTTCCTGCCGGGGTGGTGAATTTCAGAGAATCTGCAAAGTGAATGCTGTCGGGAACTTCAAATTCCCCCCTGTGATATCTTTCATTCAGGTCATCGAAATATTCATCAAAGCCGTTGTTATATGGCTTCTGTATGGATCTGCCTGTGGGTGTGTAATAGCGTGCAATGGTAAGTCTCATCCCTGAGCCGTCAGAAAACGGTACAGGTTCCTGTACAAGGCCTTTACCGAACGAGCGCCGGCCGATTATTGTTCCCCTGTCATTATCCTGGATGGCTCCTGCCAGTATCTCGCTGGCCGAAGCGCTACCTTCATCAATAAGTATTACAAGGTCCCCTGTCTCAAATTCTCCCTCGCCGGTAGCTTTAGCTTCATTCTTTGGCTGCGACCGTCCCTTTGTATATACAATGGACTGACCCTTCTTAAGGAATTGATTTGCTATCTGGATGGCAGCATCCATCACACCTCCCGAGTTCCCCCTCAGGTCGAGTATAAGACTCTTCATTCCCTGCCCTTTAAGTTCCTTCAATCCTTTCATGAATTCATCGAAGGTTGTCATGGCAAAGTTATTTATCCTGATATAACCGGTATGATCATTTACCATATAATCAACATCAACACTGTAAATTGGAATCTTGTCACGTGTTATATCAAACGTCAGAAGTTCTTTTATTCCCTTGCGTAATATCCTGACTCTTACGACTGTCCCTCTGGGACCTTTCAGCAGTCCCATTACATCTTCTTCGCTAATGTGCCTGCCCGCGACCAGGGAATCATTTACATAAAGGATCTTATCACCGGGCTCAAGGCCCAGTCTCTCTGAAGGCCCTCCAGGTATTGTACTTACTACCAGGATCGTATCCGTCAGCATGCTGAATGAGATGCCTATTCCTTCAAAGTTTCCCTGCAGGGGCTCATTTGCACGTACAAGGTCTTTAGCCGGGATATATATAGAATGGGGATCAAGTTTCTTAAGAATAGCAGGTATGGCAGCTTCTACCATGTCTTTCCGGTTTACGGAATCGACATAGTCAGATTCAATGATGTTGAGTATCGTATTGAGCTTATCGTTTCTGTACCTGATACTGGGAAGTTGCTGCGCACCATAACCTCCCGGCATATATTTCCCGATAAAAATGCCGAGGGCAAGTGTCAGTGCAATCAACAGAGGCAGAAAAATTGTTCTTTTCGGATTATTGTAACTCATAAATTTCTTTTTCGGGATCAATATAAATCAATTCTATTCCGGCACGCCTGAGCAGGTCAAGTCCGTCGGTATTATGATAGCAGTTGCAATATACTACTCTCTTGATGCCTGCCTGGATTATAAGCTTGGAACATTCCATACAGGGCGATGTTGTTACATACAATGTAGCATCTTCGCTGGAATTATGCGATTTGGCCACCTTGGTAATTGCATTGGCTTCTGCATGAAGAACATATGGTTTGGTTATATTGTTCTCGTCCTCACACACATTTTCAAAACCGGAAGGAGTTCCATTGTAACCGTCGGATATAATCATCTTTCCTTGTACTATCAGAGCACCTACCTTCCGCCTCTTACAGTAAGAATTCTCTGCCCAGATAAGTGCCATTTCAATATAACGCTTGTCGAATGCAATTTGTTTCTCCCCATATGGCCTGATAGGATCTTTTTCTGCCATCTGCCTGTGTCTTTCTCTTATTAAGGGCACAAAGATAATTATAAAACAGAAAAAAATCCTATATCCCATCTCCATTAATAGTCGGTATCAATGCATAATTATTAATTAGTAGAATGTCCTGGTTGATAACATTTTGATATTTCAACTGTTTTATGTTAATGGAAAACATAATTTTGCGGGCTGATAGCTGATGTGGTATGAATTTTGTGCGGTCTGAATTTATTATTTTTTAACTTATTATTTTTAAAAGTCATATGGCGAGAATCTTATCAATCCTGTTGTTTTTAACATTTTTTACATGTTTATCAGGGCAGGGGACATTTACCGATAAAAGGGACGGTAATGTGTACAGGACAATTACAGCAGCCGGAGCCACATGGATGGCGGAGAACCTAAAGTTCAATGCAAAGGGGGAGGCATTTTATTTTGACAACGACACCAATAATATCCCGGCATACGGAGTATTATACGATTGGAAAGCTGCAGTTAATGTGTGTCCTGACGGATGGCACCTTCCTTCAGGAGCAGAGTTCAGGAATCTTGCCAATTTTTATGATCAAAAGGAAATATGGAGGAAAAAAGAATCTGAACCCTCCTCATTTGATATTCAGCTCGGGGGAATGCAGAATTATGAAGGTACATTTTCAGAGATGGATGAGAGCGGTTATTACTGGACATCCACAGAGTATGAAAAGAACAACGCGGAATATTTCAGTTATCTTATCATACAGGATATC
>CAYQBZ010000305.1:0-4767 GCA_964415855.1 uncultured Rikenellaceae bacterium | reverse complement strand
TACAGGATCTTTCTCAAAAAAAAGAAAGGAGGTGTACCGGCAAAGAACAGTTTTAACTGGAGTTGTAGCCAGGCATAAATGAAATCCAGATTAAAACTAACATAACTTGACATTAACATTTAAATTTATATGAAATGAAAAAACCTGATAAATTACAGATAAATCCTGAAAGGATAATAAGGAATGAAGAACTTATTAACCTAAGAGGTGGTGCTTCTTTTGACTGTTCAGTTCTATGTGATGGTCAGCTTGAATATTGGGAATTAAATACAGAAAGCTGCGATCCACAAGATGAATTTTGTGCAAGTGAAGTATGTAGGGATTTTTTCCCAGAGTGCACAAGTTGCTATTGTGTTGTTGAAGGATATTGACCAAATCTAGGGTGGTAATAAAAGTAGAAAAATGCCATCAAGATGCACTATGCACTAATAGTTGCATTAATTGTCTATTTTTTATCGACGTATCTCTTAATAAGTAGAAATTCCAATGGTCCTATTAAATTCTTTTAATTTTGAGATACGTCAATTTTATTGTATATAGTATCTTTATATGATTATTAGCATGAAACACTTTATTTTAGTACTGGCAACCTTGCTAATTATAGTGACTAAAGAAATCCCGAATAATTGGTAGTTATTATACGGAAATGAGAAGAATCTGTAAAATATTCCCAACCAAAAACGGATGAGTCGATATATAGTAGTTTGAAATAAAGTTAAGGTTCAGACATAAAAAATTCAAAATGAAATGAAACATATATTTATTGCAATTACTTGTGTCATTTGCTTGTTTATTATATCCCAATGTAAGTTGGCAAATGAGGATAATGAATTACCAATAGTTAACCTAGAAGTTAATTTACATAATATGCAGAAAATACTTCTTAGTGAATTTACAGATAAGATCAAATATGTTGTTCTTGACAGCATAGATGATTATCCTTTAGCATGGATTAAATCAATTGGCTTTTCAGATGACTATATTTTAGTTTCTGATGATAAATCGTGCTTTCTATATGATAATAAAGGACAATTTATTAAAAAGATTGGGAGAAATGGACGTGGTCCTGGAGAGTATGTTTTTCTTACAAATGTGTTCTTAGAGAATGACAAGATTTATATTCGGGATTTATATAATCTTATTGAATTTAATTTAGATGGCACTTTCATAAATAAGTTTAGTAACACTTTTAAAATCAATGATATTTATTTAGAACCAGGGACATTTATGATTAATGATACCATGATTATCGGTCATATTGATAATCGTACCGGTCAGACTGAGTATAAAGCCCTTATTATTAATAAACAAGGTGACGTTAAATTTTCATTTAAGAATTATATCCTTTTTACGTTAGAACCTGGTGTACGCTATGCTAAAGAGCCAGGAGAAGTATTTATACATAAATATAAGAATAATATATTCTACAAAGAACTCCTTAATGATACATTGTTTCAAATCGACGAAGATTATCTGCTTATTCCTAAATTTATTTTTAATTTTGGAAAATATAAGTTACCGATTGCTGAAAGAGGCAAACAGTGGACAAGTATAGATTTTGATTCGTACATATTCTTATATCATATCTTTCAGACCGATGAATATTTGATTTTAGATTGCGAATTCAATCAGTATTTCCCAGCCAGTAGACTTACACCAGAACTCAAAAGACGCCCGGGATCAAACAATAATACTCAACTATATAATACAAAATCTGTATTAGGGATTTATAACAGACGTACAAACGATCTTGTATTTTCTGAACCGACCAGTACAGACAATTACCTTTTTACATCAGGGCTTTACAATGACATTGATGGTGGACCAAGGTTCTTTCCTGACCAACAGGTAAATGATTCAACTTTGGTAATGTTTGTAAATGCCGGAGACTTTAAAGATCACATTAATAGCGATGATTTTAAAAAAAGTATTCCAAAATATCCTGAAAAGAAAAAAGAGCTTGAAAGACTGGCCAATAGCCTGAAAGAGACGGATAATCCTGTTCTTATGTTGGTGCGATTGAAGAAGTAATGGCGGAGAGCGGAGGGCTGGGAGCTGGGAGCCGGGAGTGGTTGTCATGCAGCCTGAGGAGTGAAACGACGAAGTCCCGCTCGGCGGGATCATGCAGGTCGTGCAGGTCAGAATATATAGCACAAGGAGAAACGCGAGAAAATTCCGTAAAGCGGAAGGGAAATGAAGAGAATACAAGATTCTTACTCTGATCTTTTCTGAATTTTAAAAATGAAATTCCCATATTATAAACAGCTTGATGCCATGGATTGCGGGCCATCTTGCTTACGCATGATTGCCAAATATTACGGAAAGAGCTATTCTCTGCAAGCACTTCGTTCAAAAGCATTCATCACAAAATCTGGTGTCTCAATGCTTGGTATCAGCGATGCCGCCGAAAGTATAGGCTTCCGAACTCGCGGTTACCGCCTCACCTGGGAACAACTACGAGACGAAGTACCTCTTCCGTGCATCGTTCACTGGAATCAGAGGCATTTTGTGGTTGTGTACAGGATTAAGAAGCTGAGAGCATGGTGCAGGAGGCGGGGAGCACGAGGCAATACAAAAGATAAAAGACAAAAGTATAAAGACAAAAGTAAATCAGTTAACGACTTGCAAGACCTGCACGACCTGCATGACCTGTACGACCATGCCGGAAGCAAATACCTGGTATACGTTGCTGATCCGGCTGCCGGGCTTCTTAAATATTCTGAATCTGAGTTTCTCAAATGCTGGTACAGCACAAAAAGCGATGGTGTCCAGGAGGGCACTGCTCTTCTCCTTGAACCCACTCCGGACTTTTACCGGCAGGAGGATGAGGAGAAAGGGAAGCTTAAATTTATCTATCTTCTGGGCTATTTACGACCGTACAGCAGGTATATCTTGCAGCTTATGCTCGGTATGCTTACTGCCAGCATTATTAGCCTCATTTTCCCTTTTCTTACCCAGTCGCTTGTCGATACGGGTATCGGCAACAGCAACATGGCATTTGTTGTAATGGTATTAGTTGCACAGCTTATTCTCAGCCTGAGCCAGACTGCCAACGGACTTCTACGGAACTGGATAAACCTGCATGTAACAAGCCGGATAAGCATTTCTCTTATTTCAGACTTTCTGATCAAGCTTATGAAGCTGCCAATCTCTTTCTTCGATGTAAAGCTTATAGGGGATATTATGCAACGTATCGGCGATCATAACCGCATACGAACATTCCTTACTGATTCACTAATAAGTATCATCTTTGCCGTTGTTACCCTGGTTATGTACACAATCATAATGGCCGGATATAATCCCGGTATCCTGGGGATATTTCTTTTAGGTAGTTTTATTTACATAGTCTGGGTTATCCTTTTCCTGAAACGACGAAGAGAACTGGATTATAAGCGTTTCCAGCAGAGCGCTGCAAACCAGAGTAATATAGTTCAGCTTGTTACAGGTATGCAGGAGATAAAGCTTAACGGCTGTGAGAAGCAAAAACGCTGGGAGTGGGAAAGGATACAGATTAAACTCTTTAAGGTAAGTATCAAAAGCATGATGCTGAATCAGAACCAGCAACTTGGTGCCGCTCTTATCAACCAGTCAAAAGATATATTTATTTCATTCCTCGCTGCTCGCGCAGTTATCCGTGGTGATATGACCCTCGGTATGATGATGGCCGTACAATATATTATTGGTCAGCTAAATGCTCCTATCCAGCAATTTATAGGATTCACGCAGGCGGCACAGGATGCACGCATAAGTCTTGAGCGTCTGGGTGAGATACACGACCGGGATGACGAGGAAAGACCTGAAGACGGTAAGATACAGGATATTCCTGCCGATAAAGATATTGAGATAAAGAATCTTCTTTTCCAGTATGAAGGGCCCAACTCAGAAAAGGTACTGAATAATGTCACACTGACAATACCAGCAAAAAAGACGACAGCCATCGTTGGTATTAGCGGAAGTGGCAAAACCACTTTAATAAAACTCCTGCTTGGATTCTACGATCCTGTGAAAGGTGAAATCTCTCTTAACGGAACTCCTTTAAACCGGTTCAGCCAGTCGGAATGGAGAAAAAGGTGCGGAGTGGTCATGCAGGAGGGATATATATTCTCAGACACCATCGCGGATAATATTGGTCTGATTGATGAGATCCCTGATAAAGAAAAAACAGACAAAGCGACAGAAACAGCGAATATCAGGGAATTTGTTGAGAGTCTTCCCCTGGGATACAATACCAGGATAGGAAACGACGGTCATGGCCTGAGTACCGGTCAGAAGCAGAGATTGCTGATCGCAAGGGCCGTTTACAAGGATCCTGATTTCATCTTTTTCGATGAGGCTACAAATGCCCTTGATGCAACCAACGAAAAGACAATAATGGATAACCTGGGTACTTTTTTCAAAGGAAAAACTGTTGTGATAGTTGCACACCGGTTAAGCACTGTCAAGAACGCCGATCAGATAGTTGTCCTTGAAAAAGGTGAGATAGCTGAAAAAGGAACACATAAAGAATTAGTGAAAAAGAAAGGCTCCTATTTTAACCTGGTTAGGGACCAACTGGAGTTGGGGAATTAACCCCCCATACCCCCAAATGGGGGGCTTGGGTACTATTATATTTAAAAAGTCCCCCAAATGGGGGGCTTGGACACAATTATATTTAAAAGTCCCCCATATAGGGGATTTAGGGGGTAAATATGGCCAAACTTAACAAACATGAGATCCAAAGCCCCGAATTGCAGGAAGTAATGTCCGGGATCCCGGGCAGCTTCCTCA
>CAYQBZ010000304.1:0-4768 GCA_964415855.1 uncultured Rikenellaceae bacterium | reverse complement strand
CTCAATTGGCGGATTTGGCGATGCAAAGGCACCATCACAGGACCTGCTTGTAGTAAACACCGATAGCATAAGGGCTTATATTGACACTAACCCGGCGAAGGGAGCCAAAGGTGGTTTCTCTATCGGGGGATTTGGGACCGCTAAAGCTTCTCCTGAAGAATACCTTCGCGTTACCAGGGACAGTACACGGGTTTATGTTAACGAAAATCCGGGTAAAGGAGCAAAAGGTGGATTCTCAATAGGCGGATTTAATACGGCCAAGGGAACTATTACTGCATTCACATCCCTTACTCCTGAAAACTATTTTATAGGGCATAAAAGCGGCCAGGCAATACCACCAGAAGGGGGCGGCGTTTATAATGCCACACTGGGCTACGAGAGCGGGATGAATCTTAAGAATGGATCAGATAATATATTTTTAGGCTATCAGGCAGGCATGAACAACATAGATGGAAACTGGAATACATTTTTAGGATTCCAGGCTGGTCTGCTGAATAATGGAAGCGATAACACCTTTATCGGGTATAGAGCAGGTGTTTCGCACCAGACACACGGCGGGAACGTTTATATCGGGAGCAAAGCAGGTGAATTTGCCTTGAATGGCGAACAGAATGTATTGATAGGGGAATCAGTTGGTACAAATATAACCACCGGAAGTAAAAATATAATGATGGGTGTAGTTGCCGGATATAATAATCTCGATGGAAGTAATAATGTATTTCTCGGCTTTGAGAGCGGTTATTCCAATCTCAGTGGTTCAACAAATGCCTTTATGGGATATAAAGCCGGGAGGTCAAATTTATCGGGTAGTAATAATGTCTTTATCGGAACGGAGAGTGGCCAGGCTAATATATCAGGCATTAATAAC
This sequence comes from uncultured Rikenellaceae bacterium, assembly GCA_964415855.1. GTDB lineage: Bacteria > Bacteroidota > Bacteroidia > Bacteroidales > VadinHA17 > LD21. The sequence continues at coordinate 3,900 of CAYQBZ010000304.1, read as the reverse complement.
GTGATTATCGGTACACAGGCCGGGTTTACAAACAATGCAGATTATAATACCTTTATTGGTTACCGGTCGGGTTATACAACTTCATCCGGTGGACACAATGTTTTTATCGGGTACCAGACAGGATTATTAAATACCACAGGCTATTACAACGCGTTCATGGGATACTGGGCAGGATATCATAATACTACGGGCTGGGGAAATACTTTCCTGGGGCCGTTCAGCGGGTACGACAATATAAACGGAAATACAAACACTTTTGTCGGTTCGAATGCCGGTTCAAGCAACACAACTGCAAGCTCCAACACATTTATAGGGTACTTTGCAGGTACTGCAAACACCACAGGCGATGATAATGTTTTTCTTGGATATTATGCCGGCCACGCAAATACAACTGCTACAGGTAATACAGCAGTAGGAAGCATGGCAGGTTATTCGAATAACCACAACGATAATGTATTTATGGGTCTTTACAGCGGAAGGTTCAATGACGGATATAATAATGTTTTTGTCGGAAGAAGCAGCGGGTACAATTGCCAGGGCTATGGCAATATATTAATTGGCTACAATGCAGGACAGCAATTATCGGGAAACAACAAACTCATTATTGAAAACAGCACCAATACATCTTCTCCGCTTATCGGTGGCGATTTTTCCACCAACCGTGTTGGTATAAACAGGATGCCAACCTCATATTCTCTTGAAGTGGGAGGATCGTTCTTTGTTACAAGTACCTCTAGGTTCGACAATTATATTAATATGAATGTGAATGGACAGGCCCTGCGCGTTGCAAATGATGAAGCCCTGTGGTACGACGGCACCTATTTCAGCTGGGGGTACGGTGCTAGCTATAACTATTTTGCCCGACCTGTAACAATTGGAACCTATGGGAGCCCTTCCTATACCTTGAATGTCGCAGGAACAACTAATTCATCAGGAGGTTATTATGCTGTTTCAGACTTAAGATGGAAGAAGGATCTGAAACCTGTTACAGATATTGTTTCGTCCATAATGCTGCTGGAGGGTTATAAATTCAACTGGCGGAAGGATGAATTTCCGGAAATGAATTTCGATGATAAAACACAGGTCGGCCTTATTGCGCAGGATGTTGAGAAAATTTTCCCGGAGCTTGTCAGGACTGATGACGAAGGATATAAAGCGGTCGCCTATGACAGGCTGTCCGTTCTGTTGCTTGAAGGTATGAAGGAACAACAAAACCAGATCGAAGCTGCAAATAAGCAAAACCAGCAGTTAGAGTCTGAGCTAGAATCACTTAAAGAAAGATTGGAGCGGATTGAGTCTATGCTTGATGATACAGTAAACGAGTAGTAAGGGCTTTTTATCGTACCGCCTTACCGTCACCCCGTAATATCGTAATACCGTCACTATTTAACAAACCCAACCATGAAAACAAAACTCATTCTGACAACCCTTTTGTCTTTTATCTTTTATCTTTTATCTTCCCAGGTTCCCCATGGATTTAATTATCAGGCAGTTGCCCGTAACGGTGCCGGTATACCTATCCACGGAGAACCACTGCAGGTAAAAATTGGTATCCTTTCCGATACTATAGCTCCTGTAATTGTCTGGGAAGAACTGCATTCAGATGTTAATACAAATTATTATGGTGTATTTGACCTGGTAATAGGTTCTGGTGTGAAACAGGCAGGATCAGCTTCCTCATTCGAAGAGATTGACTGGTCAGAATCACCATTATACCTGAAGACTGAAATCTATTATCAGGATGATTGGAAATCAATGGGTTCTGCTAAGATATGGTCAGTACCCTACGCCATGCTGGCAAATGACCTGGATGGACCGGTTAAAAAGCTTGCTGTTACAGGCGAGACTTCTGTAATGGATGAAGCTTTGTTTGAAGTAAAAAACAAAGATGGCCAGACTGTTTTTGCCGTCTATAATGAAGGAGTGAGGATTTTTGTCGACGACGGCGATGCTAAAGGGGCAAAGGGAGGATTTTCAATCGGAGGATTCGGCACTTCAAAGGCAGCATCACAGGAATATTTTGTAGTGGATAATGGCAGCATTAAAGTATATGTGGATGATGATTCAACTTCGAAAGCTGTAAAAGGGAGAAAAGGAGGATTTTCTATCGGAGGATATGATGCAACAAAGGGTCTGACAAATGATTACCTGCACATCACTCCTGATAGTGTAAGGATATATATTGATGAGGGATCTTCAAAAGGTAAAAAAGGAGGTTTTTCAATTGGTGGATTCGGAGTTGAAAAGGGAACTCCGGTTAACCTTATGCACCTGACAAAAGAGAATTATTTTATCGGTCATGAATCCGGGGTAAACAATACCACCGGTATATATAATTCATTTCTTGGGTACCAGGCAGGTAAATCCAATATTGACGGTTATGGTAACATTTTTATAGGCTACCAGTCTGGATTAAACAACGTGGGATTGCCCGATCCTGCTCAGGTCGGAGGAAATTACGGATCTTTTAACTGCTATGTAGGTTACGAGGCCGGCTATTCAAGTCTTTATGGTGCTCATAATGCATATATAGGATATGCTTCAGGACATAACAGTACATCTGACAATAATACATTTGTAGGATCACTGTCAGGTTCACAGAATACGGTAGGAGGTGATAACACGTTCATTGGTGCCGAGGCAGGTGAAAGAAATCTTACCGGCAGTGCAAACGTTCTGCTGGGCAGGTGGGCCGGATGGAATATTATTGATGGTTCCGGCAATACCTTAATAGGATCATATGCAGGATCTGATCTTCAGTCGGGGCAGAACAATGTAATTATAGGTTCCGGTGCCATGGCAGATATATATTATGGAGCAGATGGTACGGGATCATCTAATGTTATCATAGGAGCCGGAGCAGGAAAGAAAGCTCTCTATGGTTCGTCGAACATTTTTATAGGGAACATGGCTGGTTCAGAGGTGACAGGATCAAATCTCCTGTATATATCCAATACCTCCACTGAAACACCTCTTATTTATGGTAATTTCAGCAATAATTCTTTCAGGGTAAACGGACTTATTGAAGCTACCGGGTCAATTACCACTGTTTCTGATATTGCACTGAAGCTCAATATAGTGGAGCTGGATAGTGTCGCCGGGAAACTGACCCGGATCAGGGGAGTTTATTATGACTGGGACCAGACAAAAGATCCGGGGCTGTTACTGCCTGAAGGAAGGCAGATCGGTGTGATTGCCCAGGAGGTTGAAAAAGTATATCCCGAGCTGGTTGTGGTTAACGACAGGGGCTTTAAAACAGTTGATTATACAAAGCTGACCCCTGTTCTGCTTGAAGCTTTCAAGGAGCAACAGGATGTAATAGAATCCCAAAACAACAGGATTTACAAACTGGAAGAAATGGTTGAGGAGATGAAGGTACTTCTAAGGAAAAACGGGATAGAGTAGTTAGAAATTGTTTATTTCCTGTTTTATGGGAAGTGACTTTCTGAGCCCGCCGGTATCCTGGTCCGGCTCAATATCAGGATACTGAAGATATAAGACACCACGCCCGACGCCTGAAGCCTGAAGCCTGAAGCCCGACGTCCGATTCCCCTTACCTATCTATCCCTCCCGATCCGATCAGTTCATCCCCATCGTACCATGCGGCAAACTGACCGGGGGCAATTCCTCTCTGCAGGCTGTCAAATATAATATATATACCTTTATTGCGGCAATAAAGCCTGGCTTTCTGCAGTGGCTGACGATACCTTATTCTTACCATATGTTCCCGGCTTTCACCGGGAGCCATCTTCATATCCGTTCTGATCCAGTGAATATCATCATTTTTAATACAAAGTCCTTTGCGGTTAAGTCCCGGATGACCATGACCCTCTCCGACATAAACAATATTTTCTTTAACATCAATACCGATCACATACAGTGCCTCCCTGTATCCCCCTA
>CAYQBZ010000303.1:0-4774 GCA_964415855.1 uncultured Rikenellaceae bacterium | reverse complement strand
GGTATACAAGTCTGAATTACGGAAGAATCAGTTTTGCCATAGTCAGCGACAGGGAATTCAAATCAGGTCCGGACAAGGTAGCTACATGGGAAGGCCGAAGGGATCATTTAGTTGCTCCGCTGAAAGATCCTTCATCGCTGGAAAAGCCTGGACTTGAGTTCCTGGGTGAGAGGCAGGAGCAATTTCTTGAAGAATGGATAAGGGACTGGAGAGATGTGGACATGAAAGTCCTGTTATCCCAGACGACCTTTTGTAATGTGGCAACACATCACGGCCAGTACGATGCTTACCTGTCAGGTGACCTGGATTCAGGCGGTTGGCCAAAAAAGGCCAGGGACAGGGCTGTCAGATTAATGCGCAAGGGATTTGTCTTTCATATCTCAGGTGACCAGCACCTTCCTTCGCTGGTTCAGTATGGTATTGACGATTATCGCGATGCGGGATGGAGCTACTGCACGCCTGCCATATCTGTCGTTTACTCAAGATGGTTTCGCCCCGACGATATGGGCTATCCCGTTCGTAACAGGCCTGAGCATGGTTTGCCAAACACAGGTGAATATAAAGATGCCTTTGGAAACCTTAATTATGTTTATGCAATTGGTAATCCCGGTAACTTTAAAAGAGTGGAGAACAGGTACCAGTTTGAGGGATCAAAATCAGCCGGTTTCGGATTCCTGATATTTAACCATGAAGCCAGAACCATAAATGTTGAATCGTGGAGATTCCTTGCTGACCTTTCCAAACCTTCAAAGGATGATCAGTTCCCTGGCTGGCCTTTAACGATCAACCAGCTGGAAAATTACGGGAGACAGGCCACAGGATGGCTACCGGTACTTAAGGTAAAGGGGAATCCCGATCCGGTAGTCGAAGTAATAAACCAGGAGTCTGACGAGATGGAATATATTATTCGTATAAATGGAAATGAATTTGTTCCAAAGGTATTTGGTCCTGGACTATACACAATCCGCTTAAGTTACCCTGAAAATAATGAGGTCAGAGAAGTGAAGGATATCAGACCTGATAAGGAACCGGGTATTTCAAATATGGAAATAGACTTTAATTAATACAGGTATCAGAGATGAAAATCATTGTCTTAGTCATCTTCAGTATAATATTTTTAAAGGCTGAAGGACAGGTTACATGGGAGCATATCACGAGTAAAACAGGAGCTATTGCTGCCCCTAACGAAGGGAAACAACAAACATCAGCTGCAGTTGCCGATTTTGACAATGATGGTATAAATGATTTTTGTATAACAGAAAGAACAATGGCACCCGGAGTTGTCTGGTACAGGAGGATTAAAAATGGGTGGAAGAGGTATGTGATAGATGAATCTGTAACCTTTGTTGAGGCGGGCACAATTGCTTTCGATGTGGATGGTGATGGGGATATGGACATAGTGGCAGGAGGTGAGTCAAAAACAAACCAGGTCTGGTGGTGGGAAAATCCTTTTCCCGACCTGGATAAGGTGAAATCGTGGAACAGGTACCTTATAAGAAATTCCGGTGGCAATAAGGTTCATGACCAGATGACAGGCGATTTTGACGGGGATGGCAACGACGATCTTGTTTTCTGGGCCCAGGGCGATCAGACACTTTATTTCACCAGGATACCCTCAAATCCTAAGGACTTATCTGCCTGGAAGCTGATACCTGTTTACAAATACTATAAGGACGGACAAATGGAACAGCATGGTACTTATCCGTCTTTCAAGGGAACAAATGAGCACGAAGGGCTTGCTCAGGCTGATATTGACGGAGATGGTGTGCAGGATATTATTGGCGGAGGCAGATGGTTCGGATACCTTGGTAACGATAAATTCTCATCCAATACCATTGATGAGGCATATACATTCAGCAGGTGTGCCGCAGGCCAGCTTGTCGCTGGTGGCAGACCTGAAGTTATACTGGTGGTTGGAGACGGCTGGGCTCCTATGTATATGTATGAATATCAAAAAAATACATGGGTAAAAAAGGAAATAGTACCAGGGGTAAGCAATGGACATTCACTGGCAATAGTTGATTTTGACGGTGACGGTAATATGGATATCTGGAATGCCGAAATGACACTTAACAATAATACCGGTGCAATAAATCATATACTCCTCGGCGACGGGAAGGGCAGTTTCCCCGGAGAGATAGTAGTTTCACGCGGAATAGATCTTCACGAATCGGAAATTGCTGATCTGGATGGGGATGGTGATTACGACATCCTTGGTAAGCCATACGATGGAGATGCTCCAAGGATTGACATATGGTTGCAGAACGGGACCGGTAAGAATGTCGAAGGAAAATGATGAGTTATTACTTCGCAGATGAATGGATAAATTTATAGCCAAAATGAGTACAAAGAACCTATTATCTTATTTATTATTTATTCTGTTGCTTACCTCTGGCTGCAGGAATGAGACTCCCGGCCCATTTTTCGGAAATGGTTTTCATAATGGCTGGGCAGATCAGCATTCGATTGTGATATGGACCCGGCTTACCGGGAATCCTGAAATGAACAGGAAGGGTCCAAAATTCCTCGTTCCCTCTGCAGAGGAGGTAAGGATGCTTGATGAAGGAGCAAATCAGGATTCAATATATGATAAGCAGATACCCCGGGGTTTTACACTTGATCAGATGGAAGGTGCCTGCCCCGGATCAGAAGGTGAAGTTAATCTTGTTTATTACCCCTTAAAAGATCCTGATAACAAGATTGAAACAGGCTGGACGTCCGTGGATGCCGGAAAAAATTTCACCTGCCAGTGGAAACTTGATAACCTGAAACCTGATACCAAATATGTTGTTGAACTGGGAGCAAGAAAGACAGGAAAATCAAAGATCACCTCGACCATCAGTGGCGCTTTCCGCACACCACCTGATCCTGCAGTAACTGCTGATCCTGACTTCTGCATTGTCACATGTCACGATTATCCGCGCAGGGATGACAGCATCAACGGTCATAAGATCTATAAGGCTATGCTGCAGATGTTCCCCGATTTCTATGTTCACACGGGAGATGTTGAGTACTATGATAAACCGGGACCATTTGCATTAACTGAAGAATTAATGAGGTTTAAATGGGATCGTCTTTTTGCTTTGCCTTATCAGCGGGATTTCTTCAGGCAGGTGACAACATACTTCATGAAGGACGATCACGACGTACTTCGGGATGATGCTTATCCGGGACTAAGTTATGGGACCGTATCATGGCAAAGAGGGCTGGAAATTTTTGATATAGAGCAATTCCCGTCAAACGATCTTCCTTATAAAACTATAAGGTGGGGAAAAGATCTGCAGATATGGATCACCGAAGGGAGAAATTACCGTAGCAGGAATACTGATCCTGATGGTCCGGGCAAGACCATATGGGGAGCTTTACAAAAAGAGTGGCTGTTCAGAACAATGAAAGAGTCTGACGCTACTTTTAAAGTGTTAATATCTTCCGATCCTATCCTGGGCCCCGACAGGGATAACAAAAGAGATAACTATTCCAACAAAGCCTTCCAATATGAAGGTGACGAAATCCGGGAGTTCCTGGAACAATTCGACAATGTTTTTATATGCAACGGAGACCGTCACTGGCAATATGTTACAAATATTCCCGGGACAAACCTGTGGGAATTTGGTACAGGTCCGGGCTCCGACAGTCATGCTGAAGGCTGGAACCAGGCTGATTTCAGACCTGAACATCGTTTCCTGAGGGTAAAGGGAGGATTTCTGAAGGGTAATGTTTATCGTTCTGATAATAAAGTATACCTCGTGTTCCGGCATTACGATACAGATGGTAATGTTGTTCACGAAGAGGTATTTACAAGGTAGCTAATACCTTATCCACCTGTCACCGGGAATGCCTGCACCTGGTGTCTTCATTCCGCTTACGTATTCAGATAGTTGTGTCCCGGTTAGGGCTGTTTATGGCTTTAACATAATTTTTACAAATAATAACAATATTTAACAATTGGATAATGGTTTAATATTCAGATATATACATTACTATCCAATTCGACGGTCATATTTTCCTATAACTTTTTTATTTCATAATTGTTTTTTTATCAAGAACGATTCTAAATAATGAATTTAAAAAGAACGGAAAAATTGAAATTTAAACTTTAAAAAGATGAAAACACTTAATTTATTCAGATTCTCAGTCATGGTACTTAGCTTGAGCTTTATCGTGGCATCATGTAGCAAAATTGATGATACTCCTATGAAAATGGCAGTACCATCAGCGCCCAGTGACAATCTCAGTCAGATAATTGATTACGGTTCTGTAGCCGGAGCAAAAGGTGATGTAAGACACATGCATGCAGTATTGTTTGATGCAGGTTCTCTTGTAAATGCTTCTTCAGGTGCAGAGGTGGAGAATGCTTCGGAGATCAACCTTGCATTTTATACGGATATGGATAATATAATTCCGGCCGGCACCTATGAATTTTCCAAAGATCCTGTTAAAGCTTCCTTCACATTCGGTGACGGCTTTGTGCTGGCAAATATGAGTGGTGATTCGGGAGAACAACTGAATCTTATGCCCACAGGAGGAAAAATCTATGTGGAGCTAGTCGGAGAAACATACGAATTTACATTCGATGTGGATTTGAGCGATGGTTACAGATTACAGGGTACATTATCCAGTGCACTGGATTACTTCGATGCTATATAATAATAGAATAGCTTTTTTTGTTTGACGGGGGGGCCATATTAAGGCTCCCTTTTTATTTATCCCTGACCGATATAGAATAGAAAGATTTATCATTTAAAATATCAGTAAAAACATCATAATTATTTAA
>CAYQBZ010000302.1:0-4792 GCA_964415855.1 uncultured Rikenellaceae bacterium | reverse complement strand
TTCAATTCAGGCAGAGATGACTAAAGTGAAGGAAGAGGCTGGTAAGAAAACCACAAAATCAGCAGTGACGGCGAAGAAATCCAGATCCTTCCTGTCGGATGAGAGGATTAAATTTATTACCGGGATACTAATAACAGGATTTGCACTATACCTCCTCCTGGCCTGCATTGCGTATCTCTTCTGGTGGAAAACGGACCAGAGCCTCCCTGATTCGGCAATATTATCAGGACCTGATATTGAAGTAAAGAACTGGTCCGGCAAAAGCGGGCATTTTCTTGCAAAGATGATAATGGGATACGGATTTGGATACGGAGCTCTTTTTATCCCTCTCATAATAGGAACCATTGGTCTTTATCTGCTGAATTTTCCAAAAATCAGGCCCTTCAGGCTTATAGTAAAATTCACCTTTGCTGCAATAATAGTATCTCTTCTTCTCGGATTCATCTTTGGCCAGGCCGACGGTTATCTGATAAGCGGGCCCGGCGGGGCACAGGGATATCTTATCACCAGGTGGATGAATGCTTTTATGGGAATGATTGGCACTGGTGTCCTGCTGGCCTTCACTACAATAGCATATCTCGTATTTGCTCTAAGGATGAAACCGTCGTTTTTCGGTCTAAGACTGCCCGGTATACTTAAAATGAAAGATCCTGGCAGTACGCATAACGCTGGTTCGGAAGTATTTAGCTTTACCGGATCTGATCCTGCTACCGATCAAACACAGCAAAAAGGGAAACCGGGGAGTGACCATGTTGAATTTCTTGTTAAGAACAGAACCATGAACATCGAGCCGGATGACTCAGATGACGGAGTCCCGGAAATGAAGTCCGGGGGATCAATAATACGTGATTTTGACAAAGATGGAAGAGCTTCTGCAACAGAGGATGGAGTACCCATCAATATAACAAGACCGGGAAGGGGTGATAATCTTTCTGACAAGGAAGTGGACAGGATAATGGAAGACTATGACCCCAGGCTTGATCTCTCGCGCTACAAATTTCCTCCCGTTTCAATACTTAAAGAGCATAAATCAGACAGTACGTTTGATAATACTGAAGTATTTGAAAACAAGGAAAATATAATAAAAACACTGGGTGACCATAAGATCAGTATTAAAAGTATTTCAGCAACTGTTGGCCCTACTGTTACATTATACGAGATAGTACCGGAAAGAGGTGTGAGACTTGCCCGGATCAAGTCGCTTGAAGACGATATCTCTCTTAATCTTTCGGCTCTTGGCATAAGAATTATTGCCCCTATCCCTGGCAGGGGAACTGTTGGCATAGAGGTTCCTAATAAGAGACCTGAAATGGTCTCAATGCGGTCACTGATAACCTCCAAGGCTTTCCAGGAGACTAAATTTGATATAGCCCTTGCGCTCGGCAGAACCATTACCAACGATCCGTATATAATCGACCTAACAAGAATGCCCCACCTTCTGGTTGCCGGGGCGACCGGACAGGGTAAGTCGGTCGGTATTAACGCTATTATCACTTCTATCCTTTATAAAAAGCACCCGGCAGAAATCAAATTCGTCCTTATCGATCCAAAGAGGGTTGAGTTACCATTATATGATAAGATCGAAAGGCATTTCCTTGCCAAACTTCCCGGAGAAGAGGATGCCATCATAACCGATACCCAGAAAGTTATAAATACACTTAATTCCCTCTGCATAGAGATGGACAGCAGGCTTGAGCTTCTGAAAGCAGCCCAGGCCCGTAACATCAAGGAATATAATGATAAGTTCATATCGAGGAAGCTCAGTCCTGAAAAAGGACACAAGTACCTCCCGTATATTGTACTGATAATAGACGAGTTTGCAGATCTCATAATGACTGCAGGAAGGGAGATAGAAGGCCCCATTGGAAGACTGGCGCAACTTGCCAGGGCAATAGGGATACACCTTATTATTTCAACTCAGAGACCTTCGGCAAATATTATAACAGGATTTATTAAAGCAAATTTCCCCACCCGGATCGCTTTCAGGGTCTTCTCATCGATTGACAGCCGCACTATTCTTGATGCTACAGGTGCCGACAGGCTCGTGGGCCGGGGCGACATGCTCGTATCATCAGGAAGTGAGCCCGTAAGGGTCCAGTGTGCATTCATCGACACACCGGAGATAGAGGAACTGACAGAGTTCATTGGATCGCAGCAGGGATATGCGGATGCCATGCACCTGCCGGAATATATCGACGATAGCGAGGCAGGAAGTATTGAGGTTGACCTGAGGAAGAGAGACCCGATGTTCGATGAAGCAGCAAGGCTTGTTGTACAGCACCAGCAGGGATCAACTTCCCTTATCCAGAGGAAACTATCGATTGGTTATAACAGGGCGGGACGGATTATAGACCAGCTGGAGGCTGCAGGAATTGTCGGTCCCTTCGAGGGTAGCAAAGCAAGAGATGTCCTCTGCTCCGATTTTATATCTTTGGAACAGATTTTGAAGCGGCTTGAATAAAGATATAAGGATGAGACGTCCATTACTAGTATTTTCTTTCTTAATACTGCTGGCAGGCCCTGCTGCAGGGCAGGATGATACGGAAGCAGCTAATATCCTTGACAGATTTTCCTCAATTGCTCTCGGAGCACCATCCGTATCAATGAAATTCACCCTGATAAAAGAAGACCAGATGGAGAACACCAGCGATACACTGGCAGGTTCAATTATTATGAGCAAGGACAGGTATAAGCTGGATCTGCCCGATAATATTATCTGGTTCAACGGAGAAACCTCATGGAGTTATCTTCCGGCTGAAAAAGAGGTTACAATAACCAATCCTGACAAAGATGATAATTCATTCCAGAATCGTCCGTCATCTGTTTTTTCATTGTATAAAGACGGTTATAAATGCAGGTTGCTCAATGAGACATCCTCATCATATACCATCGACCTGTACCCGGAAGATATAAAAAGTGACCTGTTGAGGGTACGTCTCCTGATCGGCAAAGCGCAGATGGACCTTAAGAACCTGGAATATAAGGGAAGGGACGGATTAGTGATCACGCTTAAAGTGGAGGAATATGATCTCAGAAATAAGCCCGGGGCCGGGACCTTCGTATTTCAACCCGGGAAATTCAAAGGTGTTGAAGTAATAGACATGCGTTAGTCGGCCCTGTTATCTCTTTCAGGATAGACAATCCTGGTGTGGTATATGTTTGAAAGTCTCTTTTTGAATACTCCCTTTATATCTGAAATATCCTTGAATGTAAGAGGTGCATCTGAGAACTGGCCATCCTGCTCCTGTATTATTACTATCCTCTCCACGAGTTCATTTATCGTGTATTCAGTATACTTTTCGAGAGTGCGTGAAGATGCCTCAACCGCATCTGCCATCATTACAATTGCCGTTTCCTTTGAAAACGGTTTTGGACCTTTATATTCAAACTCCTTCTCCATGTTGAGATCAGGTGTTCCCGTTTCAAGATATTTCTTGTAAAAATAATATGCCCTGGTGGTTCCGTGGTGAGTGCGTATGAAATCTATTATTTGTACAGGCAGCTTATATTTCCTGGCCAATAAAACTCCTTCATCAACATGATTCAATATCAGTTTTGAGCTCTCGAGAGCATCGAGACCGGAATGAGGATTTTGACCGGCAAGCTGGTTTTCGATAAAATATTCTGAATTAACAACTTTACCAATATCGTGGTAGAGAGCCCCCGCACGAGTGAGAAGAAAATTGGCACCAATCACCCTTGCTGCTTCTTCTGCCAGGTTTGCAACCTGTCGGGAATGCTGAAATGAACCAGGGGCTCCCTCGGTGACCATTCTCAAAAGAGGCTGATTTATATCTGACAGCTCAATAAGAGTTCCCTCACTTAAGAAGAGAAATCTGCTTTCAAATAAAAAGATCAACGGATAACTTATCAGTACCAGCAGACCATTGGCAAAAAACCACCTGTAATCAGACCATGAAACTGCCGGGATCGTCCCGCTGCTCAATATATTGAAAGCAAAGTATATTGCCGAATAACTAACAATAACCAGCAATGAGGCAATGAACAACTTCGCGCGACGGTATATATTTGATAATGAGAATATTGCAACAAGTCCGGCGATGAAATTCATAAAAATGAATTCAAACGGATCAGGGACCAAAAATCCTGTAAGCAAAATAGTTGTCACAAGTATGAACAGTGCCAGGCGGGAATCGTAAAAAGTGGTTATTACGACAGGGATTACAGCAAAAGGGATAATGAACAGAACGGGCTTTTCAAAATAGGATACCGCAACGCGGGTAAGTACAAAAAACATAAGAATGGTGATGATCAGAAAAAATGTTTTTCGGTTTACCTCCAGTATCTCAGACCTGAAATAAAAAAGAAACATATAAAATACCAGGTAGGAAGATGAAACAACTATCAGGCTGCCAAAAAGTTCCGGTAGTGTATCTTTCATTTCCGGCGGCCAGATCAGCATAATAAAAACAATACTCATTAAAAAGAATAATGCATCAGTAAGGTACTTCCCCCTGGGCCTCCATAATTTCTGCACTTCAGACATCTATCCTGAATATTATATTTAACTGATTTTATTCATGCAAAAGTAGGGTAAATTTTTTAAAATCATGAATATGAGAGTCTGCAGGACAATCCTTATATGATTATGATGATCAAACTTGTGCTTTGTCAGACATTTCTTATGTCCTCCGCGTTTAAAAAGGAAGAACTTACACAGAGTTCCGCAGAGTTACACAGAGTTACACAGAGAAATAATACAGTTCAATCAACTATATTTATTAATTTTGACAAAATTTCAGTTCATGGAAAAATATATATGTGAAAATGT
>CAYQBZ010000301.1:0-4799 GCA_964415855.1 uncultured Rikenellaceae bacterium | reverse complement strand
GAAAAATCACTCAAATATGAAAGCTATAACAGGTCGATAAGAGCGAGGGCTGTTTACTGGAGAGGTGAAGCATCATACAGGCTGGCACATTATGATGAGGCAAAAAATGACTATGAACTGTTCCTGGCAATCCCCGGTTCCAGCCTGCTGAGTGAATATAACCTGGTAAGGTATAATCTGGGCTATGCCTGCTTTAACCTTAAGGATTATCCCGCTGCGCTTAACCATTTCAAATCCTTTGAATCGGGTGTGACGAATGTGAGGCCTGAAGTGCTTGCTGATGCCAAGAACAGGATTGCAGATTGTTATTATATAGCCACAAATTATCAGCAGGCTATAAGCTATTATGACAGGGTTATTGAATATGGTAAGCTCGATGCCGATTATGCAATGTACCAGAAGGGATTTGCACTGGGACTTATCGGTGATGACAGGGGTAAAATAGACGTACTAACCTCACTTACTGTAAATTACCCTTCTTCTTCCTATGTGCCCAATGCAATTTTTGAACGTGGCAGGACATATGTTCTGCTGGAGGATTTCAAGCGGGGGGAAGCTGATTTCAATTCTGTAATAACCAATTACCCGGCAAGCCCTTTCGTCCCGCGTGCCATTGTCCAGCTTGGACTTCTGTATTATAACCTTGGCCAAAATGATAAGGCGATTGAACAGTACAGGAAGGTGATTGAGAACTTCAAATCAACTGATGAAGCAAGGTATGCCCTGACCGGCCTCAGAAATACCTATGTTGATATGAATAATGTTGAAGGATATTTCGCATATATAAAGACACTGGATGGTTATGGCGATATCAATATGGCTGAAAAGGATTCCCTTCTCTATGCTTCAGGTGAAAACCTGTTCATTTCTGCAAATTATGACAGGGCGACCCAGGTCTTTCAGAATTATCTTTCTGAATTCCCAAATGGCAGTTTCAGGCAGAATGCGGAGTTTTATCTTGCTGAGAGCCTGAGATCGACAGGCAAGACCGATGAAGCACTTAAATTATATATCGAAGTTTCAGCTGAACCAAACAACCAGTTCATTGAGCAGTCTCTACTGGCTGCGGCATCACTGTTATATGACAAGGAAGAGTATGAATCATCTCTTGTGTATTATGAAAGACTTGAACGGGCTTCTGTAAGTGCTGAAAACAGGCTGATCGCTCTGCGAGGACAGCTGAGGTCAGCATACCAGGCAGGTGATGCCCAGAAGACAATTGTTGCCTCAGCAAAAATCATCAATGCTCCGAACATGCCTGAAGAGCTTGTCAGGGAAGCGACATTTATGAGTGCCAAAGCTAACTATAGTCTTAATAATCTTGATGATGCCCTGAGGGATTTCCGTAAAGTTGCAACGGAGGTCATCAGTGAAGAGGGAGCTGAATCAAAATACATGGTTGCTGATCTGCTTTACAGGAAAGAAATGACCTCTGAAGCAGAGAAAGTAATATCTGAGTTCATCGATCAGAATTCTCCCCACCAGTACTGGATGGCAAGGATGTTCCTGCTGCTGGCAGATATAAGCCTGAAGAAAGGTGACACTCTCCAGGCAAGGGCAACGCTCCAGAGTCTCAGAGATTATTATTCTGTTGATGATGATGGTATACTGGATGAGGTTAAAGCAAAACTTGACTCTATTGACACGAATAACTAGTGATTTGTTTGATCAGGAAGATATGAAGATATGAAGATGGCGTGGACACCGGGAAAAAATGAATAAGAAAAAGACCAGATATGATTAAGAGATATTTTGTTGTACCGGCCTTATTAACACTTTGTGTATTACATGTGGATGCACAGGTAGGGACCCAGGAACCCGGACTTAAGAGGGAAGTTACCCTTTATAATCCGTATAAGCCATCCCTGCCGGATGTAATAAAAAGGAGCTTTTTGCCCGATATGAATGATACAACAAAGGTAAGGCCGACATTCAATTATGTAGTAAGGACAGAACCCTTTATGCCTGAATATACTGTCAGCCCGATTAGGGCAGCATCCCTGCTTCCGGAACCTTTGCCAAAGCTTTACAGGAGTTATGTTAATATAGGGCTTGGCACTTTCCTGAGCCCCCTGGCTGAGATAAGTATCACCAATGAGCGATCCAAAAAGGGAGCAATAGGGTTCTATGGAAGGCATTTTTCAACAAACGGGAAAGTTGAGCTGGATAACAGCCAGAAGGTTTTTGCAGGTTATATGGACAATGAAGCTTCCCTGTTCGGACGAAAATTTTTCAGAAAAAGCCTTATTGAGGGTTCTGTGAATTTTCTGCAGAGGACCAGGTATGCTTATGGATACGATACCAGCATAGTTGATTATATCCCTGAAAAAAAGGACATAAGACTTACCTATAATAACATGGGAGCCGAGGCCTCGTTTTCATCAATAATCCTCGATTCCAGCAGTTTCTCCTATAAGTTTGACCTGCATTATGATTATTTTTATAATGGAAGCAGCCTGTTCCAGCACAGTGCCGGATTTAAGGGTTATATGGCAAAATCATTTAAGGGCTTCTATGTTGGATCAGGCATTGGCAATGATATTTATATTATCCCTGAGAAATTCCTTGCGGAGCCCAAATTCATAGCTTCTCTGAGTCCTTTTATAAAGAAGAGTACCGATCAATGGAATTTTAAGCTTGGTTTCCAGGCCCTTGTCGATAAGAATATGACATCTTCCCCTCTGTTCCATATCTATCCCGACATTGAATTCGGATTCAGTGTGGTGCCTTTCTATATTTACTTCTTTACAGGATTGTCGGGCCACCTGGAAAGAAATGAGCCTCTTAGTATAATCTCTGATAATCCGTTTATTATACGCGACGGAAGCCTGTTTGAGCAACCTAATACCGATCATGAGCTTGTTGTGAAGGCCGGACTGAAGGGTAATACCGGATTAGGTGGCAACTACCTGGTTTCGGCCTCCTATTCCCTTATAAGTGATATGCTTTTTTATACGAACATAGTTTTCCCGGATACTGTTTTTACGCCCGGGAGAGGCAACTATTTTGCAGCACTTACCGACGATATTGAACTTTTAAATATTCATGCTGAGATGAATGGGGCCATAACAGATAAATTATCCTTCTACGGTGTGGCCAATATTGATAATTACTCGCTTGCTGAGATTGATTACCCGTGGAACAAACCGTCATGGAATGGGAGACTCGGCCTGAAATATAACCTCAGGGACAAGATAATTGCCGGTATGGAACTCACAGGCGAAGGGAAAAGACGGATGATCATTAACGGCGACCTTTCTATCCCGACGCCTTTGGTACCTCCATACATTATTGAAGTGCCTGCACATTTCAATCTTAATCTCTCAGCTGAATACCGGTATTCCAAAATTCTGTCAGTCTGGACCCGTTTCAATAATATATCATACAACAGATATTATGAATGGGCTTACTATCCATCGAAAAGATTCCTGTTTATGGTAGGATTTACATATAGCCTTTAAATCAGGTTCAGACTGGGAACTGCTGTTAGAATGGTGCCGGGAAGTTTGAAAATCAAGACAAACAGGCCTAAAGACTTTCAGACATTTGAAGTGTTAATTTCTTGATTAAAATTGTGTATAATTTTGATGTATTATTGATATAAGATCGTTTTAATTTGCTATCTTTGTGGAGATAATTAATTAGCATAATATCAGTAATTTATAATAGGAATAGTGAAGTTGGTTCTTATGGTCGCCAGCGGTCAAAAAGGTATCCTGATTCCCTTTCCATAAAACATGTGATTACCAGCTGAACGATTTAAATAATAAATTGGATTCAGTATTGAATTATGCATATATTTTGAAGGTTGTTTTTTTGTATGATTGATGTATTAATAGTATAAAAGGAATGAGCGAGAATGAGAAGAGGTTGAAGGACAGTGTCGATTATTCGGCCGACAATATTCATGTGCTGGAAGGGCTTGAAGCGGTACGGAAAAGACCTGCAATGTATATCGGTGATATAGGCATTAAGGGATTACATCACCTTGTGTATGAGGTTGTTGATAACTCAATTGATGAGGCGCTTGCAGGCTTTTGCAACAGGATAGATGTTATAATAAATGAAGATAATTCAATTGTTGTAAATGACGATGGCAGAGGTATTCCAACAGGCAGGATGGAAAAGGAAAACAAGTCAGCGCTGGAAGTTGTAATGACAGTTTTGCATGCCGGGGGCAAGTTTGACAAAGACTCATATAAAGTGTCAGGAGGACTTCATGGTGTGGGGGTATCGTGTGTTAACGCCCTTTCCGAGAAACTGTCTGCCGTTATAATGAGAGAAGGAAAAATATTCCAGCAGGACTATGAAAGGGGAAAACCTGTAACAGGTGTTGAAGTCATTGGAACAACTGAAAAGTCAGGCACATCAGTAAGGTTCAAACCCGATACAGGTATTTTTCAGACAACAGAGTACAACTTTGAAATACTTTCAGCCAGGCTTCGCGAACTGGCATTTCTTAATAAGGGGATACTACTCACCATCAAGGATATGAGGGAGGTCGCTGAGAATGGTAATGGAAATGGTAATGGTAATGGGGGCGGTCCGAGGTATGAAGAGTTTCACTCGGAGCTGGGTCTTAAGGAGTTTGTTGAATATCTGGATGCCAACAGGGAAAGGCTGATCGAAAATCCTATCCATATAACATTCGATAAGACAGATATACCCGTTGAGATAGCATTGCAGTATAATAACTCGTTCTCGGAGAATGTACATTCATATGTTAATAATATTAATACTATTGAAGGAGGAACACACCTGGCCGGTTTCCGGAGGGGCCTTACGCGAACGCTGAAGAA
>CAYQBZ010000300.1:0-4818 GCA_964415855.1 uncultured Rikenellaceae bacterium | reverse complement strand
TTTTCAACTGTGCAAATATAAAAATATTATTTAGTTAAATTGAAACTCACAAGGATAAAATTTTTTTTTTTTAATATTATTAATGCCTTAATTCCAATGAAATAGACAAAGGAACAACTTAAGCGGATATAAAAACGTGCCGGAGCGTCATTAACGAAAGAAAAACACAACTGCCTGATATTATGGTCATTGGTCAATTAATATAACCAAAGGTGTTTTAAAGTGTTTTTTTCTTAACTTTACAATCCTGAATATAAGGTATTATTTAAATCATAACTGCATGTCTATCAATAAAGTTATACTTGTCGGAAATGTCGGAAAAGATCCGGTTATCCGTTATTTTGATAAAGGTGTTGCGAAGGCGGCTTTTCCTCTTGCCACAAGTGAAACCTATACAAATCAGCAGGGGGAAACCATAACATCAACAGAGTGGCATAATATTGTATTATGGAGAGCCCTGGCCGAGGTAGCTGAAAAGACAGTAAAAAAAGGATCACAATTATATATCGTTGGAAAAATAAAGACCAGATCATATGTTGATAAGGATGGCAATAACAAGTATATAACAGAGATCCTTGCCGATACGATGCTTGTACTGGATAAAAAACAGCCCGGCGGAGGCAAATACACCCCATCAGGATCGGGTGGTGATGAGGCTCAGGACAATGGGCCGTCACGTTCAGGCATGAATGAACCATCTGCATCATACCAGGCTGCAGGTGAGGATAATACACCGGGATTACCTAAAAACAGTAATAAGGCCACTGATGATTTTGACAGTGAAAACTTAAATAAAGACAGCTCTGACCTCAGTCAGAGCGAAGATGACCTGCCTTTTTAGCTGTTTATTAAAAGAGACTCAACTTGGAACCGCAGTATCCATTTTCTTTTATTCTGATGTTGTCAGGCATTCCCGTTAATCCCCCTGATATTAAAATTATTACAGAATTCATTGTACTTACGGGATTGCTTTTCGCGTCCGCATTGATGTCAGGTTCAGAAGTTGCTTATTTTTCATTCCGTCCGGATGATATTGAGAAATTAAAGTCTGACAAGAGCAAAAAGGCGCAGACTGCCCTTCAGCTTTACCAGAATCCCGAAAAGCTTCTTTCTACGATCCTTGTGGCAAATAACACTATAAATATAGCTGTGGTATTACTATCAGCCTTTATCAGCAGCCGGATATTTGACTTCAGCGCTGAACCGGTGATCGGTTTTATAATTAATGCCGTTGCCATCACATTCTTATTGCTATTCTTTGGAGAAATACTTCCCAAGGTCTACGCTACCCGCAAGCATGTTAACATGGCTCTCTTTATGGCTCTCCCCCTCAGACTACTGGAGAAAATCTTCCAGCCGGTGACTTCTTTGCTGATACTCTCCTCATCATTTGTAAAGAAAAGGACCGGAGCAAAACACTCTAACATAAGCATGGATGACCTTTCCGATGCGCTGGAGCTCACTTCAGACGAGTTCGATGAGGATGATAAACTGCTGAAGGGAATTGTTAATTTCGGTAATATTAATGTTAGCGCGATCATGTGTCCCAGGATAGATGTGACAGCTACAGACATTAAAACTGAATTCGATAAAATAGTCTCTGTCATTATTAGTTCCGGGTACTCCAGGATTCCTGTATACTCAGGTTCTTTCGATACGGTAAAGGGTATCCTGTATGCAAAAGATGTATTGCCCTATACAAATAATCCCCGCAGCTTTAAATGGCAGTCTCTTCTCAGACCACCATATTTCGTACCTGAGACAAAGAAGATAAATTCACTTCTTAAGGAGTTCCAGACGAAAAAGATACATATGGCTGTGGTGATTGATGAATACGGAGGTACCTCAGGGATAATAACACTTGAAGATATACTTGAAGAGATCGTCGGAGAGATAACCGATGAAAGTGACTACGATCAGCTGTTGTTCCGCAAAATAGACAATCATACCTACATATTTGAGGGCAAGATACTTTTAAACGATTTTTGTAAGATCATAGAAATTGAAGAAGATATTTTTGATGAGGTAAGAGGTGAAGCGGAAACACTGGCAGGCCTGATCCTTGAGCTGAAAGGCGAGATACCCGAAAAAAACCAGACGATAAAGCTTGGGAAATTTATTTTCAAGATACTGTCATCTGACAGGAGAAGGATCAAAGAGATACGAGTTGAAATAGCTGAAGATGGAAGTTAAAATCGCAAGGGCAGGTAAAGGTGTATTATTGATACTGGCAGCTGCTGCTTTCAGCTGCACCGAAGTTGCGGTACCCAAGCCAAGAGGTTATTTTCGAATAGATCTCCCGGAGAAACAGTATATCATGTCTGATCATATACCCTCTCCCGGACTCGATCTGCCTTTTACTTTTGAATATCCTTCTTATGGAAATTTGGCATTAAGCAACAATGATAATGATGAACCCGGGTGGTTCAATATTGAATTTCCCCGCTACAACGCTAAAATTTATTTTACCTATAAAGATATAAAGGGTGATTTCGACGGGCTGATGGAGCAGACATATAAGATGAATGTTAAGAACCATATATCCAAGGCTGATGCTATCAATGAACAAGTTGTTAATAACCAGGGAAACAGGGTATACGGAATCTTATATGACCTGAAAGGCAATACAGCATCAGCAGTTCAGTTTTATCTGACCGACAGTGTGAAACACTACCTCAGGGGATCGCTATATTTCTCAACAGAACCAAATGCAGATTCACTGGCACCCGTCATTGATTTTTTCAGGGACGATATAATTCATCTTATTGAGACTCTGAAATGGAAAGAAAACTAGTCTATTGCACCAGGTAATGGGTTGTATTACAAAACATTTCTTAAATGAGTTTTCCATACTCGGCGTATGGAAAATAGAAGAGGACCTGGATGCTCTGTACAAACTCGTTTTACTGGACCAGGAGGAAAAAAAGAAGTACAAGAGCTTTAAAAGCACTTCCAGGAAGCTTGAGTTCTTAAGTGTCAGGGCTTTACTCTCAGAGTTGATCGGGCCGGAGGCAAAGATCGTCTACAACAAAAACAATAAGCCCTTCCTTAAGGATGGTTCCAGATTCATTAGCATATCGCACTCATATAAGCTCACGGCAATTTTACTGAGCACAAATGAAAAAGTAGGGATAGACCTTGAGTATATGAGTTCCAACATAGCCACGCTTGCCTTTAAATTTCTTAACAGGAAAGAAAGAGTGGCAAAGGAGACGGAAGAGAGGAGATACCATCTTTACATCCACTGGTGTGCAAAAGAGGCACTTTATAAAATATGTGACAAAGATGGCATCAATATTAAAAAAGATATTACCATTGCACCCTTTAAAGTGAACGACTCAGGTGAGATCAGGGGCAAGGTAAGGACTGATAAGATAAATGAATCATTCGATCTTTGCTACTCAAAGTACGACAATTATGCAATAGTGTGGACTAAAAAGAACTATGGAAAGAGATAATTTCCCGGGCAGAATAAGTATCGCCCTGCTGCTTGACCCCGACAAAGCTAAGGGAGAGACCCTCCGTAACATCCTTCAAATTGCTGAAGAGAGCAAAACGGATTATATCCTTACAGGCGGAAGTCTTACGTTCAGCAGTATTGACACACTGATCGATTCAGTAAGGAAATATTGCTCTATTCCCGTTGTCCTCTTCCCGGGAAACCTGCTTCAGCTCACTCATAAAGCTGATGCAATATTGCTCCTCTCCCTTATATCCGGACGAAATCCCGAATTACTTATTGGTAACCATGTTATTGCGGCACCATTCCTTAAGGATGTAAGGGATAAGCTCTTTTCAGTAGGATACATGCTTATCAGCTGCGGCACTAAAACAGCTGTGGAGTATATCAGTCATACGGAGGCTATCCCCTGTGATAAACCTGAAATAGCAGTGGCTACTGCCCTGGCAGGTGAGATGCTTGGCCTAAGGATGATCTATCTCGAAGGAGGCAGCGGCGCCATGAAGACAATACCTCCGGAACTTATCTCTGATGTAAGGGGAAATATTACTATACCGCTCGCTGTGGGCGGAGGGATAAGGAACGGAAAAGATGTTGAGGATATGTTTAAAGCCGGTGCAGATCTGGTTATACTCGGCAATGGCTGTGAGAAGAATCCGGGACTGCTAAAAGATGCCTGCAGGGTAAGAGACAAACTCAGAAGCTGATCCGCGGATGGGCTTACCGACTTTCCTGGGTAAATGAAGAAGCTCGACCGGAAACTGCATATCACCTGAATAATTCAACAAGAGGTTCGCCGTTACATGCGTTTGGAGAAGGAATCTTGCATAATGAGGACAGGGTGGCAGCAATATCTGTCATATTAACATGACGTGTAACGGACAGCCTGTTTACCGTCCAGCCGTACCAGATAAGCGGTACATGCGCATCATATTCGTAGGGCGAATTATGATTTGTGATGAAGTCTCCCTCTCTCTCGACCCAACCGGGATTGAGAATTACTATAACATCACCCGACCGCTGCGGGCTAAAACTATTTACGATCTTTTTAAGATTCCCATTCCCGAAATCATTGGCCTCAAAGGCTGAATATGGGTACGCAGTGGCGACACCGGTGAACTGAACAAGGAAACGGGCCACCTTCTTCTGTACCTCTTCCAGCGGAAGACGTGCATCCTCAATTAAAATCCTGTTAAGGAAAACCTGCCTTTCTGAATAACCCTTTACCCAGTCACCTTCGCCATATATTGCATTAAGATAACTTCTAAGCAATTGCAGAGCCTGGTTCTGCCTGAAATATCCGGCAGGGATACGGTTACTTACCAGAACAGATGGTACCTCCGAGATACCATGGGCCG
>CAYQBZ010000299.1:0-4822 GCA_964415855.1 uncultured Rikenellaceae bacterium | reverse complement strand
CTGTTTCCTCTGTTGGGTAACTGCATCCCACTTGAAGTATCTGAAATCCGGTCCTCCCACATAGGCTTTAACATAACCGGTATGCGGATCTTCAACAAGGAACGAAGCACGGTTAAAATACTTATAGTACCTCAATGAGTCGAGTGGCGTCATAACAGTATCTATATCCCCCCTCCATGAAAAGACCTTCATGCCTACTTTTGTATTAAAAGCTATAAGTATGGAATCCTCCGAATAACCACTTCTCCTCATATTGCCATACCTCTCGGTCTCCTTAACGGACCTCATCATGATTTCCTCAATCTGGTCCTTATCAAGGTCATCCGAATAGGGAGGGTTCTTGAAGCTTTTGGCCCGTTTATTAAAGATGGGCTGTAACTCCTTCGACAGGTGTTCAGTCACTGCCTCCTCAGCGTATTGCTGCATCCTGGAATTTACCGTAGTATAGATTTTAAGCCCGTCCTTATATATGTCATAGCTGGTCCCGTCGGGTTTCTTATTCTTCAGACACCATCCGTATAAAGGATCGTTTTCCCATTGCCATAATGCATCATCGTACGATGATTGCTGGACATACCTGCTCCTGTCAGGTTCAGGCTTGCGCATAGTGTTCCTTATATATTCCCTGAGATAAGTGGCAAGTCCTGTGTTGTGATCTTCCACTTTAAAATCAACTTCGATTGGCAGGTTCTTTATCGAGTCCGCAACATCAGGTGCCAGGTACCCGTATTTAGCCATCTGGGAAAGTACAACATTCCTCCGGCCGATCATACGCAAAGAATCCCTGACCGGATTGTATCTGACAGAATTCTTTAACATACCTATCAGTACTGCAGCCTGTTGTATGTTCAATGAGTCAGGTGTCGTATTAAAATATACCTTGGCTGCCGACCTGATGCCAATTGCATTATACAGAAAATCAAACTTATTCAGGTACATGGTAATGATCTCCTCCTTTGTGTAGCTTCGTTCAAGCTTCACTGCCGTCTGCCACTCTTTGAACTTATTAACACCAAGTTTAAGTGTCCTTATGACTGCTGAGTTCCTGGAAGTATCCCTTGGATAAAGCTGTTTGGCAAGCTGCTGGGTAATTGTACTGCCGCCTCCTGTGCTTTGGCCCAGTATAATCGTACGTATAAAAGCACGTCCGAGTCCCCTGATGTCAATACCTGAATGTCTGTAATACCGTATATCTTCCGTAGCGATTAAGGCATCAACAAGATGAGGTGAAATATCACTATATTCAGTCCATGTCCTGTTCTCTATACTTATCTTCCCCAGGAGAACACCGTCTTCTGAATAAACTTCAGCAGCAAGATAATATTCCGGGTTTTCCAGCTCGCTAAAGGACGGCATTGGTCCCAGCTTTTCCTTCGAGATAAGAATGAATAATATTATAACTAAGGTGAACGGAAAAATGAAGATTGCCCAGAACCAAATAAGATATTTTCTGTTATTATTATTGCCTTTCATTAACTGAAGAAGTTTGGCCCAAAAATAATAAATAATAAAGAATCTTAACGGTTTATTTTGAAGTTTGGTACCTAATTGATTTACTTTGCCGTCTGATAAAAGAACAAAAATCTCCTTTAATGATCGAAAATCTAGTAATTGTTGAGTCACCTGCAAAGGCAAAAACCATTGAAAAGTTTCTTGGAAAAGAATTCCATGTTGTATCCAGCTTCGGGCACATAAGGGACCTTTCTAAAAAGAACCTCGGCATTGATGTAAACAACAATTTTACTCCCGATTATGAGGTCCCAAAGGAGAAGGCTAAGGTGGTCAGCGAACTACGCAAAGCTGCATCTGAAGCGAAGAATATATGGATAGCTTCTGATGAGGACCGTGAAGGAGAGGCAATTGCGTGGCATCTTGTCAGTATCCTGAAACTTGACCTCTCCGCAACCAGGAGGATTGTTTTTCATGAGATAACCAAAGAGGCCATTTCAAATGCAATTGAGAATCCCAGGCAGGTGGATATGAATCTTGTCAACTCCCAGCAGGCCCGCCGTATTCTGGACAGGCTTGTTGGCTTTGAGATATCGCCTGTACTATGGAAAAAGGTACAGCCGGCCCTTTCTGCAGGCAGGGTTCAATCGGTTGCTGTAAGACTTCTGGTGGAAAGAGAAAGGGAGATCATCTCATTTGTAACAGAATCATCGTTTCGTGTATCGGCTGTGTTCAGGCTGGCAGAAGAGAACAATGAGGCAGGAGTGCTTCGGGCAGAAGCTTCCAGACGATTTCCCGGGGAAAAGGAAGCCCGGGACTTTCTTAACCTGTGCAATGATTCAAAGTACACTGTTGGCAGCATAAGCATCAAACCCGGCACCCGGTCGCCTGCGCCTCCTTTCACAACCTCAACGCTACAGCAGGAGGCATACCGGAAACTTGGATTTTCTGTTGCCCAAACTATGGCTGTTGCCCAGAAGCTGTATGAAGCAGGTAAGATAACCTATATGAGGACCGACTCAACCAACCTTTCAAAGGTGGCCCTGGCCCGATCGCGTGATATGATAATTTCTGAATTCGGGGAGAAATATTCAAAGACAAGACAGTATAAAACAAGATCAAAAGGAGCACAGGAGGCTCATGAGGCTATACGTCCTGCATACTTGAATAACCCGACCACGGCGGGAAGCCAGAATGAGAAGAAACTATACGATCTTATCTGGAAAAGAACTGTCGCTTCGCAGATGGCCGACGCTGAGGTGGAAAAGACCTCCATCTCGATCGACATGAGCAATTCTCCCGTTGCCTTCCATGCCAACGGTGAAGTAGTCACCTTCGATGGATTTCTAAGGGTTTATACAGAATCGAACGATGCCGAAAACAATGATGATGAGAAGTATATTATCCCACCGGTAAGAAAGGACATGCCATTATGGTACGATACTGTCACTGCGACCCAGAAATTCACAACACCACCACCAAGATATACTGAGGCAAGCCTTGTCAAAAAGCTTGAAGAGCTTGGCATCGGAAGACCCTCGACATATGCTCCGACAATATCTACAATACAGAACAGGGGGTATGTTTCACGCGAAGACAGGCCCGGGGAAAAACGACAGATTAAGATCATCACACTGGCAAAGGGTATATCTTCATCATCAGTAAAGACTGAAGTAACAGGCAAAGAAAAATCCAAGCTATTCCCACAGGATATAGGAATTATAGTAAATGATTTCCTTGTGGAGAATTTTTCAGAGATCGTTGATTATCATTTCACAGCTGAAATTGAAGAACAGTTTGACGAGATTGCAGACGGAAACCTTAAGTGGACCGGCATGCTTGAAAGATTCTATTCCCCATTCCATAAAACAGTAACAAACACCCTGGAAAAAAAAGAGCGCAAAACAGGTGTCCGGCTGCTTGGAAATCATCCGGAGACAGGTGAACCCGTAACGGTAAGGATGGGAAGGTTCGGTCCTGTTGCACAGATAGGTGATTCAGGAAACGGGGAAAAACCACGATTCGCCAGCCTTTCAAGAAATCAGCTCCTGGAGACAATAACCCTTGAAGAGGCTCTCCACCTGTTCCGGTTGCCGCGGTCCCTGGGCGAATATGAAGACAGTGAGATGGTGGTCGGTATTGGCAGGTTTGGCCCATATATCAGGTTCAAAGACAAATTCTTCTCATTGAAAAAGGGAGTTGATGATCCTTACAGCATAACTTTTGAAAGGGCCGTTGAGATTATTCTTGAAAAGAATGAAAACGATAAAAAGAAAATACTGAAAAACTTTGACAATATACAGGTCCTGAATGGCAAATACGGGCCATATCTTGCAAAGGATAAGAAAAACTACAGGCTTCCGAAAGGGACCGACGCTGAAAAACTCACAAAGGAAGAGTGTGTCAAAATCATCAGTAACAGTGAAAAAACCAAAAAGAGCTCCTGAATTATACAATGGCAGATCTGAATGATTACTTAAATCCTGTAAGCATGGAAGGTCCTGATTTTGAACATCTGACAGGACCTGCTGTGTTTCCCCATAACATCACAATACATACTGACAATAATCCGGTAAGAGATCTGAGCAGGTACAAAATTGCATTACTTGGCGTCCCTGAAGGCAGACACTCTCCTGATTCAGGTTCCTCAAAAGGACCCGATGAAATCAGGAGGCAATTATACAAACTTGCAAAGATCCCGGGAAGATCTAAAATTATTGACCTGGGTAACATGAAGCAGGGAGTGACATTCAACGATACAATAGCAGGTCTTGCGGAAATCCTTTCCGGCTTACTGGAAGAAGACCTCTTTCCATTGATTATTGGTGGCTGCAGTGCACTTATTCCGGCTATCGACATAGCTGTTTCAGCAAAAAAAGAGAGCTATACTCTCACAGCCGTCGATCCCAGGATAGACTTCAGCAATGAAAGAAGAGATCCCGGTTCATTTAATTATCTTAATACCTTGATCAGCAGCCATAACAGTACATTACGGCACTACATAAATATAGGATACCAGACCTACCTTAACGATCAGCAAGTCATTAATCGTTTTCATAAGAGGAAATCCGAACTTATCAGGATCGGGGATGTTCGCAAGGCAATCTACCTTACCGAACCTCTCTTCAGAGATTCTGATGTGGCAATATTTGATATATCAGCAGTACGACAATCAGATGCCCCCGGTACTTTCAGCTCCTCACCCAACGGATTCTACGGTGAAGAGATATGCCTTCTGGCAAGATATGCTGGCATATCGGACAAGCTTAATATTTTCGGTTTGTTTGATATAAATCCCGATTTTGATAGCAGGTCCCAGACTTCGGCGCTCGCAGCCCAGATCATATGGTTTTTTCTCGAAGGATTCTCGCAG
>CAYQBZ010000298.1:0-4845 GCA_964415855.1 uncultured Rikenellaceae bacterium | reverse complement strand
CCCTGTCAAAGAATCTCCCGGGATTATCAGTACCCGTCTGGTGGTTCCGCTTATTAACGAAGCCTGCGAAATTCTGATGGAAGGTGTTGGCTCAATGGAGGATATTGATTTGACTATGAAAGTTGGATTTGGACTCCCGCTGGGCCCATTCGAAATGGCTGATAAGATAGGGCTCGATAAGATATTCAGATGGTGCGAAAACCTGTACGGCGAATTCGGAGACATGAAATATAAATCATCCCCGATTCTCAAGAGGCTTGTAAGGGCCAACCAGTGGGGAAGACATACCGGCAGAGGTTTCTATGAGTATAACGAAGATGGCATGAGAATTACAAAGAATTACTTCCTGGAGGATTAACAGGTAAAAGTGTGTTATATAAAATGAATTTTAAAATCCCTGTGCAATGATAATATTAGTTCTGAACTGCGGCAGTTCGTCCATCAAGTACCAGCTTTTCGATATGACATCAGGTGTTGTTATGACAAAGGGTATAGTGGAAAAAATAGGATTGAAAGGATCATTCCTGAAAAATGAGAGATCTGATGGGGACAAGGTAATACTTGAAGGTGAAATACTTGACCATCAGAGCGGGATAGAATATATTCTTGGTTTGCTGATAAGTAAAAGGAGAGGTGTTATAAAGAGACTCGAGGAGATTGATGCAGTCGGGCACAGGCTGGTGCATGGAGGAGAGAGATTCAAGGAGAGTTGCCTGCTTGACGATATTACAATAAAAGGAGTGGAAGATTGCTCGGACCTCGCTCCGCTTCATAATCCTGCAAACCTCAAGGGTATTTATGCCATGAAATTGTTCCTTCCGGCTGTTCCTCAGGTAGGAGTCTTCGATACTTCCTTTCATCATACTATGCCTGATTATTCATTTATGTACGCTCTTCCTTATTCTATTTATAAGAAATACGGCATACGACGCTACGGATTTCATGGCACAAGCCACAGCTATGTCTCTAAAAAAGCATGCGAAATTTTAAAAGCGGACTATAATAATACCCGTATGATAACCTGTCATCTGGGTAATGGCGCCTCGGTTACAGCCATAAAGGACGGCAAATCAATTGATACTTCTATGGGACTGACACCGGTGGAAGGACTTATTATGGGCACACGGTCAGGTGATGTGGATGCCGGAGCACTTACACTCATCATGGAAAAGGAAGAGATCGATTATTCATCGTTGAATACTCTGTTAAACAAGCATAGCGGTATACTGGGAGTTTCAGGTATCTCCTCCGATATGAGAGAGGTCAAATCAGCGGCAGCCGGTGGTGAGGAACGTTCTGCCCTGGCCCTGAAGATGTATAATTACCGGGTAAAGAAATATATAGGTGCCTATGCGGCTGCTATGGGAGGTGTCGATGTTGTTATTTTTACAGGTGGAATAGGAGAGAATGCTGCTGATGTACGCGAGAGTATCTGCAGCGACCTGGAATTCCTTGGCGTCGAATTCGACAGGAAGAAAAACAATGAGGCACGTGGCAGGGAACAGATCATCACTAAGGAAGGATCACAGGTGACGGTAATAATAGTACCTACAAATGAAGAATTTGTTATAGCATCTGATACAAAATTAATAGTTGAACAACAAAAAGTCTCATAGAACATTACTAAAATATACTCTATGGCATTAAAGAACCTTGATGACCTCAGACGTCTCGTCGAAGGAGGGCCAAAGAAAAAACTGGTGCTTGCCGCAGCACAGGATAAACATTCCCTGGGAGCTGTTTACAGGGCATGGCGGGATAATATTATTGAACCGATCCTCATTGGCGACAAGGAAGCGATACAGAATATCTGCGCATTGAATAATTACGATATGACCTCTGTCAGGATTGTGCATGAACCGGACACTGATAAATCTGTGGAGATGGCAGTTCGGATGGTAAGCAGCAAGCAGGCCGATATACTGATGAAAGGGAAGGTCGGTACTTCCACACTGCTTAAATGTGTGCTGAATAAAGAATGGGGACTTAGAACAGGTAACCTGCTTTCACATTTTGCCCTTTTCGAAGTTACAACTTATCCTAAAGTGATCGCCGTCACCGATGTGGCAATGAATATTGCCCCCGACCTTAAGGATAAGATAGCCATAGTCAACAATTCAGTGGCATGTCTTAACAGGCTCGGTTATACTATGCCTAAAGTGGCAGTACTGGGAGCTGTGGAGATGGTCAATGAAAACATGGAAGCTACGCTCGATGCAGCCCTCCTTTCAAAAATGAACCAGCGCGACCAGATCAGGAACTGTATTATTGACGGTCCGCTTGCTTTCGACAATGCCGTAAGCCTCGACAGTGCGCAGCAGAAAGGGATAAAAAGCGAAGTAGCAGGCGATACTGATCTGCTTCTTATGCCCGACATTGAGGTCGGTAATGTTCTGTACAAATCTCTGGTCTTCTTTGCAAAGGCAAAGGTGGCCTCAATAATATTAGGGGCAAAGGTCCCGATAGTGCTTACTTCAAGGTCTGATTCCGAGCAGGCCAAATTCGATAGTATATTATTGTCCGCTGCAGCAAGCAAATGGTGAAACAATGATCAGGACCCTTGAACAGATGGAGAAAGAAGTACGGGCCGTTGAAAAGAAGCACCGTATTGCCGTGGCATGGGCACAGGATACAAATACCATTGGAGCCGTTGGCAAAGCTGTGGGTAATGGTTTCGCGGAAGCAATTCTGATCGGTAAGGCGAAAGATATCATAAAGACCTGCAGGGATGAAAATATTGATGACACAGATTTTACAATTATCGATGTTGATGATGAAAACTCAGCATCCGTGGAGGCTGTGCGCATTGCAAAGCAAGGTGATGCTGATGTTGTTATGAAAGGACTGGTGGGTACAGATAAATTCCTGAAAGCTGTAATGGACAAGGAAAAGGGACTGATGCTGCCGAATGCTGTTTTAAGCTATGTAGGAGCGATGGAAATACCGGCCTATGATAAGCTTCTCTTTATTACTGATCCGGCAGTGATACCATTCCCTGACCTCGACCAGAAGATTGCAATGGCAGGCTATGCAATTGAAATGGCAAACAGGTTTGGCATAGAGGTACCGAAAATTGCACTTATCGGGGCTTCGGAAAAGATGAGCCGGCATTTTGAGAACTCCTTCGATTATGCTATAATGTGTAAAATGGCTGAGCGTGGCCAGATTAAGAGATGTGTCATGGACGGACCCCTTGACCTCTTTCTGGCATGCGATAAGAAAAGCATTGAAATAAAGGGTGTCGGCACACCTGTCAACGGCGAGGCTGATATACTTTTATTTCCATCGCTTGAATCCAGTAATCCTTTCTATAAGGGACTTATGCTTTTTGCACATGGAGAGCTTGCCGGGCTGATAAGGGGAACTGTAAAACCTGTTATTGTAATGTCACGAAGCGAGAGTGAAAGATCAAAGTACCTTTGCATTGCTCTTTCATGCCTGATGGCTTGATATAATTCCTTGCATACCCCTGAACCGATAATACCGTATCATTTATGGCAAAAAGACTTATTCTGGCGATAAACCCCGGATCAACATCCACTAAATTCTCCCTGTACGAAGAGGCCGAACTGATCTTTGAAAAATCACTCAGCCACACCAGTGAGGAATTGTCTTTTTATAATAAGATAGTTGATCAGCTTCCTTTCCGGAAAGATCTGATAATGAATGAACTGAGAGTCAGGAAAACGGATATGGATAGTATTATTGCAGTAGTTGGCCGTGGTGGTCTTGTCAGGCCGATTGAATCAGGTGTCTATGAAGTCAATGAGAAAATGAAGAAGGACCTTGAGGAAGGATTGTCAGGTCAGCATGCCAGTAACCTTGGGGGCCTGATAGCAGGAGAGATAGCATCGGTTTTACCGGCAGCCACTGCATATATTGTTGACCCTGTGGTAGTTGATGAGCTTGATCAGGTAGCCAGGATATCGGGACATCCTGTCATCGAACGCAGATCCATTTTCCATGCCCTTAACCAGAAAGCTGTTGCACGTCTTTATGCAGGATCAGTTGGCAGAAAGTATGAGGAGCTGGATCTTATTATTGCTCATATGGGCGGAGGAGTGAGTGTCGGAGTTCATAAAAAAGGCAGGGTAACAGATGTCAATAACGCACTGAACGGCGATGGTGCCTTTTCTCCTGAACGTTCCGGCAGCCTGCCTGCCGGGCAGCTGGTGGACCTGTGCTTCAGCGGGCAATATTCATATTCTGACCTTATGACAATGATCACAGGTAAAGGAGGGATGGTTGCTTACCTCGGCACGAATAACTTCATGGATGTATCAGGAAGGGCTGAAAACGGTGACAGTAAGGCGCTGTTAATAATGGATGCCTTTGCATACCAGGTAGCTAAGGAGATAGGAGCCCTGGCAGCAGTATTAAAGGGAAAAGCTGATGCAATAATTCTCACAGGTGGTATTGCACATCATAAGGGTACGGTAGAAAAGATCAGGAGCATGGTCGCTTTTATTGCGGAAGTTGTTGTATACCCTGGTGAAGATGAGATGAAAGCCCTCGCATTCAACGGACTACTGGCCCTCGACGGGAAGATAGAGATCAAAAACTACAGATAAAGCTATCCTCTTAAGGATTGTTCACCGCTACGGGGATGACTTTCCCGTTAATGAACTTATGCCCCTTTAATGCAAAACCTGCAATGTATTCAGCCATTTCTTCAGCAGTTACCGGTGCTTTGTACCCTGGAAACGCCTCATCGAACATTTCAGTATGAACAGCTCCAAGTGCCAGACAGTTCACAGATATCCCCGAATCATTAAATTCCCCTGCCAGACACTCAGAAAGTGATGCCAGAGCAGCTTTCGATGCACTGTAGTAGGAGAGGCCCCT
>CAYQBZ010000297.1:0-4846 GCA_964415855.1 uncultured Rikenellaceae bacterium | reverse complement strand
ACAGGAAAAGGCAATAATTTTTATGCATGCTTATTCCTTTTTTGAATTATCTGCAAATAAATAGCTCTAATTCCCAGACAAGTTACGGGACAGACAATCCGGAGTGATTATTATTGGTTCCCGGGTAATGCATGCAGTAGTTCCAACCCTACAGATGTCCTTGCCCTGAAACCAGTGACCCTGCCAGTACCTGAATCTTCAACTGATTCAAGATATTTAGAATAATCCTCCTTTTTAAGATAAATACCCATGAAAGCTGTAACGAAATGCTGGTTTATGTTATTTATTCTGCGCTGATCCCAGGCAGGTTCGGCATAATGATAATAGAAATCAAAAGGCATCCCAGGTCTCAGCGATTCTTCTGGCGGCGAATTAGGAGCAAACGCTACTACAGCTTTTATCCGCTTATCATATAATGCCTGGTATTCGTTATTACCTGCAGTGAGTACTTCAATGGCACTGCTGCCGCCTGACATGGCTCCAAACATAGTCAACATCTGCTGGCTATAACCGGCACCTGCAGCATTCAGCACACCATAACCACCCATCGAATATCCGATAAGACCTGTGTTATCAGCATCAACCATTCCTGATAAGAATCCTGTTGCTCTTTTTTTCCCCATATCGGCTATCTGGTCAAGAACAAACAGTATATCCCTGGAGCGATTTAGCAATGTGCTTTGAAAACCGCCTGCATCCCGGTACGTGGATTCCAGGTGATCGATTGACACAACCACATATCCTTTTGAAGCAAGGTTCTCTGTCAGATACGTCATAAGTAACCTTGATCCGGGATAGCCATATGAAACAACTATGAGAGGAAATGGTCCGCTCCCCGTCAGTGGTTCAGCATTACGGATTGCTCTTCCCGGAAATGAAAATTGTATCAGCGGATTTCTCTGATTACCCTCGGTTCCCCTCGATTCTTCATAGCTTATTAATTCGTTTTCTCCCTGAGAAGGTACGGCAGGATACCATATTTCGAGTTTCAGATTCCGGTCGTAAAGTGGTGTAATACCGTCTTTTGACTTTAGAATGTCCGCCTGGTTCCTGTGTATTACCTCGTGGGTTCTGACACCTACTTTATATTCACCTCTTGTTGCCAGTTCAGGAGCATCAGGAAGCGGATCGCCGTTAATAAACCGGTCCCCGGAAAGCTGTGCAACAGTGGATAAAGAGAAAATGACCAGGATTATGCCTGATCCTGTCAATCTGAAGAAGTAATTTCTAAGGTAAGTGAATTTCATTCTTAACACATATTTACTAAAGTGAAAACCAATAGTTCAGTTTTATAAGAAAAATATTATTCGGGAATACATCCCTGAGCTGCCTGTAAGAATCCCCTATTGAAGCATCCGAAGAGCTCGTTCTGCCTGTTCTTTCACTTGACCATACCACGTAGATGAATGAACCCAGGCGGTATTCCCATTTTGCAACAAGATTGGACCTGTACTGATGAAAATTGAAGTCAGGGTCACCTATTGAATAATCAGGCATAAGGTCATTATCCTCATCAAGCATATAAATGCCGTCCGACAGAACCGGGTTGTTATACAGGACAAACCTGTCTTCATATTTTCCGGCCTCAGGATCAGTTATGTGCTTAAATTCCGAATAGCTTCCCCTCGAGATGAACGGACTGCCATAATACTGAATGGAGAATTCCGGGGTAATGTTCAGATCAATCCTGAATGTCAGGCCAAGGGTCTTCTGATCTATTGTACTCAGGATATAACTTTTTCCTGACATAAAGTCCCGCGTGGCCACATATTGAAGCTCGTCATAATTCTTTTGATAATCTGCAGTGACTCCCACTTTCAGATTGGTAACGGGACGGATCGATATGCCTGGTTCAAGCTGATGAGTTGTGCCTGAATTATTTCCTGATTGCTGATACCTGTAGGCAAATGATGCTATTATCTTTCTTGAGGGATCTGTTCCTGCATTTCCAAAAAAAGCCAGATTTGACGGCATCAGCATATCATTTCCTCCCCGTAGTATCCTTGTATCATAACCTTTGGAATGATAGAGAATGTTGGCTCCCAATTTCCACTGGTTCGTGAACTCCGAGGTGAAAGAAAGGTGTCCGCCTGAGCCAAGATACGTCCCGTCAAAGTTCCATGAGTTGGACTGCTCAAGTGTGATATTGTAGGTCCGGAATATTGATACCGGCTGATTGACAAAATACGACACTTCATTTTCCTGGTTGATCACATCGGCTGTATTCATATAGCCGATGTCATTAAGTTCCAGCCCGGGAGAGAGCCATGTAACACCTGTGGAATATCGCCAGAATCCCTTTGAGCCTTTTCCTATCCTGAACTTCCCGCCATATCCGCTCAGGGAGGTGCTTGTTGTGTCGTAATCAAGGTAATCAGCACCGGGACGCTGGTAATAATGTGCCGATGACTGCTGCAACCCGGATATGGCCTCTGCTGAGCCACTCACATAGCTTCCGATCAGTCGTGCATCAATAAAAAATTCCTTATCCTTCATGTGGTGAAGCAGATCAAGTCCCCCTGTAAAGGCGTCAGTAGCCAGGAACTCGAGTTTGCTGTCGTCAATAAAACGATTGGTCGAGGTGAACATCCCGCCGAATACTGTGTTGCCGGCATTGTATCCCTTCTGGACTCGCGCGACCGTATAACTGGTAATAGGCTCGACAATCTGCTTGCTCCTTATACCGTCAGCATCACTCAGCCTGGCATATTCATTGGCTGTCACACTCTGGATAAGTCCTACTGACAACCCTGTTGAAGTCGTTCCGCTGAACTTTGCTGCACTCAGGATAGTTGTATTATCCGGTGAATCTACATAAAGATTATCGTTCGGGTGTATGGTAAGAGATGGGGCATGTCCAATCCTCCGGGAATAAAAGAGGCTGTTATTATCAAATTCATTGTCAAAGATAGTCAGTCCTTCAAGGAAGAAAGGTCTTTTCTCCTCATAGAATGTTTCAAATGCAGTGAGATTCATAACAGAAGGATCCGATTCCACCTGTCCGAAGTCAGGATTGACAGTGAGGTCAATTGTAAAATTGCTTGAGACGCCTATCTTGGCATCTAGGCCGGCATTGCCACCCCATGTCCTGCCTTTGTCCGCGAATGGATTCCCCGGCTCTTTTTCCATTGTCCTGAGATCTCCGAGGGTAAACGGCATTATCTCCAGCCTGCGGGATCTTTTCAAACCTTTGATACCCCTCAGCTCTCCGTAATTGTAAAGCATACCGGGACCTGTCTTGCTCTGTTTCTCCCAGTTACTCTCTTCCTGGAGCCGTTCTATCCACCTCCATGTATGCATTCCCCATACCTGCTCATCCTGGTTGCTGTAACGCAACTGGCTGAAAGGCACCTCCAGCTCTGCCACCCAGGCTGAATCTTCCAGCCCCACTTTCCCCTTCCATACGGCATCCCAGTTGAAATCCCAGTTCATGGGATTGAACAGCACAAGGTCAACCTTCTGTCCCCAGGCAGTAATCGTGAACTCAAAACCAGTCCTGTAATCGCGGTAACTATCGAAATTTATGCCGACCATGTCTCCCACAATATCATCACGTCCGCCGGCCAGCCTTAATATTTTATCAGGTTCACCGTCAAAAGCACGAAAAGCAATATATAGATTCTTATCATCATACTGGATATTCATCTCGGTAGGATAGGTCGGTTTAGCTCCTTCATTGGGAATGAACTGTGTGTAATCGCCTGCCCAGGTTCCGTGCTTCCAGCAATCATCATCGAGTTTTCCGTCAATAACCGGTTTTTCAGTTACAAGGCGTGATGTTGTATATACCGGCTGTTTAACCTGATCCTGTTTTTTGATGGTATCCTGCTCCCGCGAACCCTCTCCCGAAAGCGGACTTGAAAAAAGTTGAACTACAGAAAATAAAAAAATAAAAATGCAGTATATGCCAGAATGTTTCATGAACTTAGGCTATTTCAGGTTAGTAAATATAAAGCATTCCAAAATTATAAGAATAACTTACAAATAGAAATGTTTTAAGATATAAAGAATAATTTCCTCTTCAATATTGTCAGTATTAAAGATGCCAAATCCGGTTCAAACTTCTTATATTGGATCCTTATTGAAGAATCAATCACGTAATATTAATAACCTTTTCAGGCAATGAAGCAACTACTATTAAAAATCATCATCCTTTGTTCGGTTAGTTCTGTTTTTACCGAACCACCATTAACGGCACAACCGCAGACAAATCAAACACCCGATGTCCTTATTGCAACCGGTACGTTGAATACCAGCCTGGTATATAAGGTCAGCGGCAGGGATGGCAGGCTGTACCAGGCTTATTACGGCCCTGCTCTCAATAATGTTGAAATACTTTTACAGCAAAGAGATCCGGGTCATCTGGCATACGCGACATTCGGCACCGATAATCTCTTTGAGCCTGCGATCCGCATGACTCATAACGACGGAAATCCTTCACTGGAGCTTAAATATGTAAGCTTTAATACCAAAAAAGAAGGCGATGTTACTACCACTAATATAAATCTGAAAGATCCGGAGTATCCTGTGGAAGTAACTCTGCATATCAGGACTTTTGCGGCTGAAGATGTTATTGAAGAATGGGCAGAGATAGTTCACAGGGAAAAGAAGCCTGTCACAATATATAATTATGCTTCATCGATGTTGCACTTCGATGCAGACAGCTACTGGCTCACCCAGTTCCATGGCGACTGGGCCGAAGAGATGAAGATGCAGGAGAGCCGGCTGACCAGTGGTATAAAAGTCCTGGATTCAAAACTGGGGACACGCGCACAGATGTATCAGGCACCCCTCTTCCTTCTTTCACTTAATGAAAATTCGAATGAGGATGAAGGTGAACTGGTAG
>CAYQBZ010000296.1:0-4856 GCA_964415855.1 uncultured Rikenellaceae bacterium | reverse complement strand
TCTCACCGCCATACCCCGGAAAGCAATGATGCCTATCAGTACAGCTACCTGTACAAGTATGAAATTGATCTTCCTAAAGGGACAAGATCTGTTACACTTCCCAGGAACAGGCTTATTAAAATATTTGCTGTTACAGTTGCTAAAGATATAAATGAAGATATAACACCTCTTCAGCTCCTGTATGATGATTTCAGGGATGATAAGCCGGTAACCCTCAGGACAAAGGAATATGTGACTCCTGATCTGGAGCCAATGGTATATACTTCTATGCCACTCTTTAACTCAGAACTGAATCCAAGGCAGTTACCCAGGATAAAAAGTTATCTTCAGAGTATAGGAGCTGATACGGTAATTGTCCCTTCTCCTCCTTCCGAAAAAGATTATGCAGATATAAATGCAGGTAATGGAGTTACTGTTACATACTATGCAACAGGTATTTCCAAAGAGGGAAAGGAATTCAGGAATGAGAAGCTCGATATTTCAAATATTCTCAACTCGAAGAATGGTGCATTAAAGGATACAATATTGTTCGATAACGGGGAAGCCAGGATTATCATCGATCTGAAGCGGACGGTAAGCATCGGGGAATTGAATTTTTACTTCGACCAGTTCAGGAACAGGGGATCGCAGATATTCACCATCTGGGCATCATCAAAAGAATCATCCGTGAACGGAGATCCTTTAACCAATGGCTGGCAGTACGTTGGTCCTTATGGTGTTACAGGCAGAGGAATGTCGTCGTATGGAACATCGATGGAATTTAAGGATGGCCTGAAGTGCAGGTACCTGCTGCTGATCTCTGATGGCAGCTGGCATGGTACGGAATATATTAAGCAGATTGACATTTTTGCGAAATAGTAACTCATGCAGGCTCAGCGCAACCTTTTTTTGAAAAAACACATCAATCTTATGCCGGAAAACTGGTATTTAAGACAATTATTTCATATTTTTATCTTCTGTTAGGATAAGAATCTTGTCAGAGATAAGGAAAATAATAAATGGTTGTCTGGCCGGTAACAGAAGAGATCAGGAACTTCTGTACAGGAGGCATGCACCAAAATTGTTTGCGGTGTGCCTGCACTATTCCGGTAATGATGATGAAGCAAGGGATATCTTGCAGGAAGGATTTATAAAAATATTTGAAAATCTTCCTAACTATAAACATGAAGGTTCTTTTGAAGGATGGATGCGTCGTATAACGGTTAATACCGCGCTTGAGAAATTCCGCAGCAGGCATAATCTGTACAGAGTGGATGATATTGATATGATCCCCGAACCGGATTCTGAACCGGACAGTGAAGATTATGCAGGGCTCGAGGCAAATGACCTGCTTGATATAATAAGGCAGCTTCCTCCCAAATACAGGATGGTATTTAACCTGTACGCCATTGAGGGGTATTCGCATAAAGAGATAAGTAAAATGGTGAATATCTCGGAAGGAACTTCAAAATCGAACCTTTCACGTGCAAGGGCAATACTCCAGAGAAGGATCGGCTCCTACACGGGAATTAAGAAACGGATATAAATGGATAACAGAGATTCAAATATTGATCTTGTCTTCAGAAACGGTCTTAAAGACCTTGAAGTGCTTCCACCGGTTGAGGTATGGGATAACATATGTCCCGTTATCAGGAGAAGGCAGCGTCCGTTTATATTCATCAGGGTGGCTGCTGTAGCGGCGGTTCTGGTAACTGTGAGTCTGCTGGCATACAGGTGGACCATGGAATTGTCACCGGAAATTCAGACTGGTACACTGGCTCTGAATGAGGAAGAACCTGTGCAGGAGCTGAGCAATGCTGCTATGGCAAGACCAGTTAATATTAACCGTGATAATCCCGTCATATTAAAGAATGACCCTGATCTTGATCAAACCATAGAGAATAAGTCTTCAGTTATGGCTGATGATTATATCACCGGACCCGGGCTTGCTATCCTTCCGGGATCAAACAGCCTTACCGTACAGCCTGATATCATACTTAAGGATCAGGAACTTATATCTGACAGGTCATTTGATGAAGGGAATTTTGAGCTCTCAGGGACTGATCAGTATATTACAGCGGAAGAAAGTGAGAAGACAGTTAACAGGTGGTCAATTGCAGCACTGGCCTCGCCAACTTATTACTCGAGGTTCGTAAGCGGGAATGATGCAATCAGCAAGCAATTATCAAGTTCGGAACAAGCTCTTGTTTCCTATTCCGGAGGGCTTGCTTTCTCGTACAGGATCAATAAACGATTCAGTGTTCAGTCAGGTCTCTTTTATTCAGCTATCGGCCAGGAAGTTCAGGGGATAAACTCATTTTCAGGTTTCAGACCATATGATGTTACAAAAAGCGACCACAATTTCGAAGTACTTACTGCCAATGGTACCATATTTACAAGTAATCCCGACCTTTTCCTTAGTTCAAGTGGTCCAGGCGACAGGATAATGACCAATTATACAAATGATGTATTTGATCCTGCCAAGGCAAATCTGAAACCAATAAGCAACAATTTGTTACAGAACTTCAGCTACCTGGAATTTCCGGTTGTCCTGAGGTATAAATT
Source organism: uncultured Rikenellaceae bacterium (assembly GCA_964415855.1). Taxonomy (GTDB): domain Bacteria; phylum Bacteroidota; class Bacteroidia; order Bacteroidales; family VadinHA17; genus LD21. The sequence goes on along the minus strand of CAYQBZ010000296.1, from coordinate 2,312 downwards.
CGTTGACAGGTCAGTTGATTTTAACCTGATAGGCGGGCTGTCGTATAATATGCTGGTTGGCAATTCAGTATATACAACAAGCGATGGAGGTAAATATAATGTTGGACAGACGCAGGGACTGAATTTCATAACATTCAGCAGTTCACTTGGAATGGGGATGGAGTATAGCGTGTCTGAGAAACTTTCCCTGAATCTCGAACCAACCTTCAGGTATTACATCAACCCGTTCAACCAGATGACCATCTCAGGAGTTCATCCTTACTCATTCGGGATCTTCTCTGGGGTTTCTTATAAATTTTAGGACTTTCATAATTTAATTACAGGCATGACTTGGTTTTTCTTACAGGTCCTGCAGGTATTTAGCTTTATTGCCTTACGGCTTTATCTCACACGCATCCCTCATCTCTCATTCCTCTATTTTATCCTTTGCGGAATTATTTAAAAGGCTAAAAAGTATTACCTTTGCACATTATTTTAACAGGATGGATTATTATGATTGCAGGAAAAAGAAAGGCCATATTAACAGTATCGATACTTATCTGCACCGTTGTTGCAATATTCCTTATAGCACAGAGCTTTAAAGGGTTTGGCATCATCGGTGAGGAAGAGATACCTGAAATGGATTCTACGTACAGCATTCAGTCTTTCAGGGTACCCGACAGTGTTACATTTGCAGGGGAGAGAATGCCCCTGGAGAACTTTGACACCAGGGAGAGTCTGGAAAGAGAGCTCATAACAAGTGCATACAGGCATTCATCAACTATACTTATTATAAAAAGAGCTAACAGATATCTGCCTGTTATTGAAAAGATACTCAGGGAAAATAACATTCCTGACGATTTCAAGTACCTGGCAGCTGCCGAGAGCGAATACAGTAATATGATCTCTCCTGCAGGAGCAACCGGTTTCTGGCAGATCATGCCTGAAACAGGCAGGGAAGAAGGTATGGAGATAAATTCTGTTGTTGATGAACGATATAACCTGGAACGATCGACGCAATTTGCATGTGAATATTTTCAGAAGTCGTATGAGAGATATGGCAACTGGACCCTGGCAGCTGCATCTTATAATGGTGGAAGAGCTGGTGTCGACACTCAGATCGGGATACAGAAACAACATAACTATTATGATCTTTTACTGAACGAAGAGACTGCACGGTATATTTTCAGGGTAGTGGCCTATAAACTTGTTATCTCCGATCCAGCACGTTACGGATTTGATCTTGAGAAGGAAGACCTCTATCCGCAACTCGATTATTATGAGGTTAAAGTTGATACTGCTGTTTCCAGTTTTGCAGATTTTGCTAAGAAGTTCGAGACTAATTATAAACTTCTTAAATTCCTGAATCCGTGGCTGCGGAAGCCGTACCTGACACCGAGACGCAATAAGGTATACACCATCAAGATCCCGGCTGAAGGGATGAGGAATATTGAGAATACAGAGAGTACAGAGAGTACAGAAGCTTTTTACTGATCTTTTGAAAACGGAGGATCAATATGAAGGAGGAGATTAGAGTTCTTGGAGCCAGGGTTCATAATCTAAAAAATATCGATGTTACCATACCGCGGAACAAACTGGTTGTGATCACCGGTCTTAGCGGCAGTGGAAAATCATCACTTGCTTTTGATACAATTTACGCAGAAGGTCAAAGGCGTTATATGGAAACTCTGTCAGCTTATGCCCGTCAGTTCTTAGGAGGCATGGAGAGGCCCGATGTGGATAAGATAACCGGATTGAGCCCTGTAATATCTATTGAACAAAAGACCACCAACAAGAATCCCAGGTCAACTGTAGGGACTATTACCGAGATTTATGATTTTCTGAGGTTGTTATATGCAAGGGCCTCGGAAGCTTTTTCGTATGAATCGGGCGAAAAGATGGTTAAATACACTGATGATCAAATCCTTGAGCTTATTAAAAATCGGTTCTCCGGGAAGAAAGTGTATTTCCTTGCTCCTGTGGTGAAAGGCAGGAAAGGTCATTACAAGGAGCTGTTTGAACAGCTGCGCAGGAAGGGTTTTCTTCATGTTCGTATTGACAATGAGATCAGGGAGATCAAGCAGGGTCTGCGACTCGACAGGTATAGGACCCATTATATTGAACTTGTTATTGATAAGTTCATAGTAGGTGAAACAACGGACAAGCGGCTTAATGATTCGATCATTTTATCGCTTGACCAGGGAGATGGTGTGATGATGGTGCTTGAGTCGGAGAGCAATGAGCCCAGGTACTTCAGTCGTCATCTAATGTGTCCGGTCACCGGCCTGTCATACAACGAACCTGCCCCGCATACATTCTCATTTAACTCACCT
>CAYQBZ010000295.1:0-4860 GCA_964415855.1 uncultured Rikenellaceae bacterium | reverse complement strand
GCACCTGTGAAAGCTCCTTTTTCATGTCCGAACAATTCACTTTCAAGCAGGCTTTCAGTCAGGGCTCCGCAATGGACACTGACAAGAGGAGAGAATTTACGCTGGGAATTCGAATGGATGGCCCTTGCTATAAGTTCTTTCCCTGTACCGCTTTCACCTGTAATGATGACTGGCGAGCTTGATTGTGCAACTCTCTCAACCTCTTTAAGCACCTTAATGATTGCATCACTTGTCCCGATAATATCTTCAACATTTTCAAGAGATACAATCTTATTCCTTAATGCCTCGTTTTCTGCTTTTAATGATATCTGGCCTGACGCATTTCTGATCAGGTGTGACAGGTCGTCGGGATCAAAGGGTTTCGTTATATAATCATATGCGCCATCCTTTAATGCCTGCACAGCTGTCGACACAGAGGCAAATGCCGTCATTATTATGACTATCGAGTCTTTGTTCAGCGATCTGATCCTCCTGTGCATTTCAAGACCATCCATCCCCGGCATCTTAATATCAGCCAGGATGATATCAAAGGTCCTTGATTCCAGTATCGACAATGCCTGTTTTGCATTCTCAGCACAGTCAACCATGTATCCGTCTTCGATGAACCAGTTATACAATGAATCCCTTACGGATTCTTCATCGTCGACAATTAAGATCGAAATGTTTCCTGCCATGTTATGATTTTTGATCCTTAAACAAAGGTAATATTATAGAAATAGTTGTTCCTTTTCCCAATTCCGATTCCACTTCTACCTTGCCATTATGGCTTTGTACTATACCATGTACAATAGCCAGCCCCAGACCGATACCGCTTGCCTTTTCCTTGGCTGAAAAGAATGGTTCGAAAATATGAGGGATATCTTCCGGATCAATACCTACACCATTATCGTGTATCTCCAGCTTTATACTGCTGTCATCCGGATTACTGGTCTTCATGATAATTTCCCCATTTTCCTTAACTGCTTCAGAGGCATTCAGCAATATTGCGATACAGGCCTGTTTTATTTGATTCTCACTGCATTGTACAAGGTCCATACCGGCTGAAAAATCAGTTATAAAGATAATATCAGCTATCTTCATCTGGTGTTCCATCAACGAATAGGCTTCCCTCAATATCCTGTGAAGATGAAAAGTTTCATAGTCCATCTGATCTGATCTCGAGAAATCAAGCAAACCCTTCACAATCTCTCCGCAACGCTTTGTCTCATCTTCTATCACTTTTAGATACTTCAGCATCGGTATCTTTTCATCTTCTTCCAGCGCAAGTTTACGTAATTGTTTATGCACTAATTTGGTATAGGTCAGTATCCCCGAAAGTGGATTATTAATTTCATGAGCAACTGAGGATGATAACTTGCCAAGGGATGCAATTCGCTCTATATGTATCAGTTCATTCTGGATTTCCGATAATTCCTCCGACTTCTGCTGTACCTTTGATTCAAGCTGCTGTGACCAGTTCTGCAGTTCAACAGTTGCAGACTGCAGGTTATCAAGCATCTCGTTAAATGCGGAAGAAACCATTCTTACATCATTCAACTGATGTGCTTTTATTTCCAGCCGTGTGCTCTTATCGCCTTTGGAGACAGCCTCACTGGCCCTTATGATCGCATTTAATGGCTTCTTTATAATTTTTCTCGTAAAGAAAAGCAGGAATGTTACCATTATTATAGTTGTCACTACGGCCAGGACAGAAGATTTATTAAGGTTGGCATCAAGCCCTTCCAGCGGTATCCTTATTACCAGCGAACCCAGCACATCGTCGTTTTCGTTATGGGCATGACAGGCACTGGTATAGCACGAATTCTCATTTAAGATGGGCGATCTGATAAGAAGAAGCCGGTAACTGTAGTCCCTTGGGCTCATCTCGCATTTGCTGTCAATATTTATGATCCTGAAAGATTTTTCTTTCCGTGGGAACATAGAGGAAATATTCTCGTGACAAATTTTACAGTTAGGATTACCATGCATCAGGGTATCGTCTGGGAATGACGAATGTACCAGGTTATCCTCAGCATCATACATATTAACATCTTCAATACCCGGCATTTTATTTATGATATTAAGAGTATTGACTAATGCTGTTTTATCATTCTCCAGCATGTGCTGGTATAAAGATCCCTCCACAAACATACATACATTATTGCCACTCTGCTGGATGGTGCTCTCCATGTATTCCTTATTCACTGTTCTTACAATCAGCCCGAATGATATAAACAAAAAGACAGATAAAACTGCAATTACCAGGACTACCTGACCATAAATTGAGGAGAAGGATCTGAAAAAATCCTTCATTATCATACCTGGTGTTCTCTTTTTATGTGATGTGTTCTTCCTTAAAATCATTATAATAACTGCTAACTTTCAAGCCTTTCGAGCTTTGTTAAAGGTAAGATTATAGATATCGTGGTTCCCTTGCCGGTTTCAGATACCACCTCTACTTTCCCATTGTGATTCTGTACTATTCCATGAACGATTGCTAATCCCAGTCCTATCCCATTCGCCTTTTCCTTAGCGGAAAAAAACGGTTCAAAAATATGTGGGATATCTTCCGGTGCGATCCCCACACCATTATCTGTCATCTCGAACTTAATACTGTCATCATCAGGATTGCTGGTCTTCATAATAATTTCTCCATTCTCAACTACAGCTTCAGAGGCATTTAGCAGGATAGCGATGCATGCCTGCTTAATCTGATTCTCGCTGCAACGGACTATATCCTTGCCGGCAGAAAAATCGGTAAAGAAGCTTATACTGGCCATTTTCATCTGATGCTCCACAAGAGTATAGGCTTCCCGTAATATCTTATGCAGGTGATTGGTTTTAAAATCAGCCTGGTCCTTTCTTGAGAAATCGAGGAGTCCTTTTACTATTTCGCCGCATCGCTTCGTCTCCTCTTCAATTACCCTCAGGTATTTCATCATTGGCTCCTTTTCGGTTTCATTTAGCTCGATCTTACGTAATTGCTTCTGAACCAACTTTGTATATGTCAGAACTCCTGATAGCGGATTATTTATTTCATGAGCTACTGATGAGGATAATTTACCAAGAGATGCGATCCGTTCAACATGTATCAGTTCATTTTGCATTTCTGACAATTCCTCCGACTTTTTCTGTACCTTATATTCAAGTTGCTGTGACCAGTTCTGCAGCTCTTTTGTTGCGGCCTCCAGGCTATCAAGCATCTCGTTAAATGCGCTGGACACCATGTTAATATCATTTAACTGTCTGGGATTTATTTCCAGCCTTTTGCTTTTATCTCCCTTTGATACAGCTTCACTGGCTGTAATGATATCTGTCAACGGATGCTTTATCTGTTTCCTTGTAAAGAACACAAGGAATGTAACCATCAGAATAGTTGTGAGAGCTGCCAGCAGAAAGAAGTTTGTTGAGGATTTCTGTATGGACCTGTCCAGATCCTCCAGCGGGATCCTTATAACAAACGAACCAAGCACATCATCTTTTGCACTGTGAGCATGACAGGAACTTGTATAGCATGATCTCTCATTCAATATCGGTGATCTTATTAGCAGCAGTCTGAAATCATAGTCTTTCTTACTCATCTCGCATTCACTGTCGAGATTTACAATCCGGAAGGTTTTCGTTTTCCGCGGGAACATGGAATCGAAATTCGCATGGCACTCCTTGCAGTTTGGATTGTTATACCCTATCGAGTCGTTTGAATAAGGTGAGTAGACAAGATTATCATTATTGTCGTACATATTGACATCTTCTATACCGGGTAAAGTGTTGATCACATCCAGTGTATTTTGTAGTCCACCCCTGTCGTTTGTAAGCATAGAATGATACAAAGCCCCCTCGACAATTGACCCTATGTTATTGCCATTCTGTTGAATAACCGTATTCAGGTAGCGCTTGTTGATTGTCCTGAATATGGTTCCGAACGATAAAAACAGCAATACTGATAATGCTGTAATTATAAAAACCACACGACCATAAATTGTTGATCGTAATTTTATCCCTCTTATTATATTACCCATATCAAACGGGATTTATGAACAAATCTCTGCAGGTATCATGCATAAAAAACAAGCCGGCAAATAATCAGAACAAAATACAAAAAACCGGTGGTATTCAACACCGGTTTTTGTATTATTCAATCAGTGGGAAATATTAAGGAACTTTTCCTGGAAATCTATCCATACTTCTCCCGGAAGATCCGATAGTATATTCTCCCGTATTTCACCTCCATCCTGTAACAGGACCATTGAAGGTTCAGATGAGAACTTCTTCATCGGGCCACCGCTAAGAAAATCCTTAAATCGCTCCAGTTCAGTTGCAGCCCAGGCTGTGGCATCTTCAGCAAAGAGATATGAATGAGTTTCCTTCTTCCAGTCAGTAGGCTTAACTTTATAGATCCAGCCCTTCTTATACGGATCCTCATTTATAATACCAGGTTCCTCATTAAGTACCGTATTCGTGTCCAGTATCTCACCGGAGATAGGTGAAAAAACCTTCAGCTGTTTCCCATCCTTATCAATCTCAGTTAATAAATCTCCCTTCCTGATCGATTCCCCCGGATTTTTAAGGTTTGTCAATCTTATTTCACCGGTCAGATGCTGGATAAAATCATCAAGGCCCACACTGGCTGCTCCTGAATGCTCGAGATGTGCCCAGGTGTGATTCCTGTTGTAAAATAATCCCTGTGGTATTCTCAGGATACCAGCAGTGAGGGTGCTCACCATCTTTCTTACCTGTTTTGTTATTCTTTCATGTTTATTGGCTATATTCCAGAAAATGATCAGGAATAACAAATAACCAATTACAAATATGTATTCGATTCCTTTAGTATCGAATATATCTACTCTGCTGAAACTTTCCATTTTTCCCTCCTTGTATTAT
>CAYQBZ010000294.1:2557-4872 GCA_964415855.1 uncultured Rikenellaceae bacterium | reverse complement strand
GGGAGCAACGCGTTTTTCTATTCTCCGAGGTATCCTGGTTGAGTCATTCATCTTTTTTCTGGTGGCTCTCTTTATTGCTTATGAGGTGGTTAATGCAATCAGCCCATTCATACGCTATTATACAGGAATTCACTTTAGCCAGAATCTGACAAATTCTTTTGGTTTTATTTTTATTTCACTGATAATCATTATTGTTCTGAGTATAATTTTCAGCATAATACCAGCGTTGAAAATATCCTACTCGCAGGCAGTTGACAATTTAAAAAAGGAAATAAATCCATTTAGGACCAACTCCTATTATAAAGGTCTGCTTGTAGCCCTGCAATTTGTTATCGCGATAATACTTATTGCCTTCACTGTACTTGTCCAGAAACAGGTCAGGTTTGGCAGCAGCAACCTTGGTTTTGATCAGAAAAATATTATCGGTATAAAACTCACGGAACAGCTTGGTAACAAAAAAGATGTTTTGAGAAATCTCCTCAGTGAAAACCCTGCTATAAAGAATATTTCATTTTCCCAATTTTATCCCGGTAATATTAATCAATACAGGGAGACAAAGCTAAATATTCATGGAGAGGAAAAAAACGTCAGTTTTGACCTGTTAAGTGCTGACGAAGACTTCTTTAATATGCTGGACATTCACCTGGTAAAAGGGAGACTGTACTCTGACAGTCTTACTTCCGACAAAACAGCTATTGTGGTTAATGAGGCTTTTCTCCGCGATAATGATATATCCGATCCTTTAGGAGCAACCGTAACCATGGGCAAAGTTTACGAGATTGTCGGAGTCACCAGAGATTTTCATTACAAACCTTTTAATATGCCTGTTACCTCTCTTGCAATCAGGAATGAACCTTTTGCATCATATTGTCTGGTGAACCTTCAGACAAGCGATATCAAATCGTTACATGCAACATTGAATAATATTAAAACAGAAGTCTCTGAGCTTTCACCTTCCTTCCCGGTTGAGGTCAGTTTTTTTGACCAGGCTATAAAAAATATGTACCAGTCTGAAATGAGATTCCGAAAAACATTCTCTCTTTTTTCTGGATGTGCAATTGTTATCTGCAGTCTGGGCATTCTGGCAATGTCAATCCTTGCTTCTCAACGCCGGGTTAAGGAAATAGGGATCCGCAAGGTTAATGGAGCCGGAATAACTGAAATACTTACCATGCTCAATAAGGACTTTGTGAAATGGGTTGCAATTGCTTTCATAATAGCCACACCAATAGCCTATTTCATAATGCAAAAGTGGCTGAACAATTATGCTTACAAAACTGATCTAAGCTGGTGGATTTTTGCACTGGCAGGAATCACAGCCCTGGTAATTGCCCTGCTAGCAGTAAGCTGGCAGAGCTGGAGGGCGGCGACAAAGAATCCTGTTGAGGCTTTGAGATACGAATGATCATTTATTAATTAAATAACAATTAAATAAAGAAATAATGTTTTTCCGTAATTTAAAACTTATCATAAGAAATCTTAAAAACAACAGGTTCTATTCCATCCTGAACATATGCGGATTTGCCATAGGATTTGCTGTGGTGCTTATCATATCGCTCTTCATAATCAATGAAACAACCGTTGATCACAATTTTGACGGGTATAACAGGATATACAGGCTGATTGCATCTGATAAGAAAGATTGTAACTTAGATTACCAGGTCGCACGGCAAATTGCAGAGAACTACCCTGAAGTAGAAGCTGCAACTCCTGTCCAATACCTTACAGGATGGGATTTTAATGTAGGAAGTGAAGGCCATTTTGCCAAGCTGAAAGATGGCATTGCCACGGATAATCAGTTCTTCAAAACATTTAACCTGAAGCTTATCGGTGGATTTTCAGGGCAACCCTTTTCAGAGTCAAATTCTGCAGTAATCTCGGAAAGACTCTCCTCTATCCTGTTCGGTGACAAAAGCCCTCTGGGCAAAACCATTGACGTGGGCGGATTTATAAATGCAAGGATCACCGGTGTTGTTGAAGATTTCCCGGAAAATACGAGTTTCTATTCTGACCTTTTCATCAATATAGAAGCCGAGCAGAACCGGATAATGAAAGCCGGTGATAATGGCATAATATGGTATCCGGCAAACATATATGTAAAATTGAAATCGGACAGCGATCCGGCACTATTCAATAATAAGATAAGTGCAATAAAAGATTTCTCCACAAGATCAGAAGGGCCCCTGGTAATCCAGCCGCTGAAAAAAATATATAAGGAGAAAGGGATAGCGAACAACATGAACCGCCAGGCAAATACATCAATGCTATATCTTTTTTCAGCCATTGCTTTCCTTATACTCCTGCTGTCAGTCTCG
>CAYQBZ010000294.1:0-2547 GCA_964415855.1 uncultured Rikenellaceae bacterium | reverse complement strand
AACTTTTCCATATCGCTCCAGTTTTCAAGGTTAAGGGTGACAGGTATAAAGAAAACCCATGGGGCAGGATTCCGGCAACTCTCCATATTTCATATCACAGAAAATACTGTAACCACCCTTCTGGGTTTTATTATCTCTCTTTTCATTGTCGTGCAGGTTCTCCCCTTTGCCTCTGATCTGTTTGAAAAGAACCTTAGATTCCATAACCTGTATCTCTATCCGGCAAATGCAGTGACCGTACTGGTTATAATTACGGTCATACTGATAACTTCTGTCGTCCCCTTATCCATGGTGGCTAAATTCGATATCCGTAAGTTTCTCAATGCCGATATCGCTAAAACCAGGGGAAAAGGTATTAATAATGTATTCTCTGTTTTTCAGACAACCATCTCAATTGCATTAATGATATGCGTCCTGACCATATATAAACAGATCACTTTTGCAAAGCAATCTGACCTGGGTTTCAATAAAGAACACCTGCTCAGGGTGATTCTGCCCGGCGACTTTGATAAGGGCGACCTTGTTAAACAGGAACTGGGAAAGTATCCCTTCATCAGATCAGCATCGCTGAGTATGGGTGTGCCCGGACTGATAAATTCGAGAACGGGCAGCGGGGAGAGTGATAACCAGTTCTGGCTGAACTGTCTTGAAGTGGATGAGGACTTTATTAATACATTTGGGTTACATCTTCTTGAGGGACGCAACTTTCATAAGGGTGAAGAAGATAAGGTTTGCATACTTAACCAGGCCGCATTAAAAAAATTCGGGTGGACAGATATTGAAAATAAGGTTTATAAGGAACATGGTGGCTTGCAGGTTGTAGGTGTGGTTAACGATTTCTCAGTATCTTCAGTACATGCTGAGAGAGAACCTGCTGCATTAATATTTAAGAACAGGTACATGAATGCACTGAACCTGAGACTTGAAGCGGGCGATGTTAACCAGCAGCTTGCAGAACTAAAAGAGGCCTGGGATACAGTAATTCCTGATTACACTTTTGATTACACTTTTTATGATGAGTTCTTTAATTCATTGTACCAGAAAGAAGAGAAACAGGGACTTTCTGTAGCAATATTTGCATTCCTGGCGCTCATAATAACGCTTATGGGAATTACCGGTCTTACATTCCAGAATTGTATTTCACGGTCGAAAGAGATTGGTATTCGCAAAATAAACGGTGCCAGGATATCTGAGGTCATGGCAATACTTAACAAGGATTTCATAAAACTGGTAACGGTTTCCTTTGTCCTTGCCTCATCGGTTTCGTGGTATTCAATGCACCTTTGGTTACAGACCTTTGCATACAAGACAGGTCTCAACTGGTGGATATTTGCTGTAGCAGGCCTTGCTACACTGACAATTGTTATAATCACCGTGAGTCTGCAGAGCTGGAAAGCGGCAACTAGGAACCCGATAGAGGCGCTGAGGTATGAATAATAAAACCCCTAAATCCCCCAAATGGGGAACTTAGTAGTATTATAATTAATTTGATAATAAAATAATTCAAGTAAAAAAATGAATGGTGTAAGCATTGAATATCCAATGTATTTTGGAGCCAAACCTGATATTTTTAAGAAAGCCAGGGAACTAAGAAAATCGGATAATATATGAAATGTTATTTCCCCCGACAGATACTCAGAGGAATTTACAGGAACAAATTTAACAGCATAGTAAAAGTATTGGGAATTACATTAGCGATAGTTCCTGCAATGCTAATATGGGCTTTTATTACCCATGAACAAAGTTATGATCGTCAATTCCCGGGATACGATAAGATATTCAGAGTGATAAGAAACTGGCAGGAAGATAAAAAATATGGAGTTTATACATCGGTCCCTTTTTTGCCTGCCTTGCTGCAAAATTTCCCTGAAATTGAGACCGGTACACGTATATGGCCCTTATATGGACAGGATGCTATTGTCGGAGACAGGATATATAATCAGGAGGTAATGCTGGCAGCCGATTCATCATTTTTTTCGACATTCAGGATGCGTTTGCTTACCGGGGACAAGAAAACCGCACTTCAAAGTCCGGGCTCAGTAATAATCAGTAAGAGTACCGCAGGGAATATCTTCGGGAACGAGGATCCAATCGGGAAAACTGTTGAATTTGAAGGGAATCGTTTTTCGAACAGGAACAGAATATTTACTGTACGTGGTGTTTATAATGATTTCCCGGGTAATTCTCATTTTAAAGGCAATTTTATTGTTTCGTTACTGTCATTAGTTACAAGCAGTAACTCTAATGTCACAAATCATATGCTTTTAACTTATGTTAGGTTAAAGAACCAGGCTAATGAGAGAATTGTGGAGGAAAAGCTGCCAAAATTCATGGAGTCATTTTATGGTAAACAGTACTACGATTATGCCAGATCAACATACCTTCTTCAACCTGTTACTGACATACATTTAAACACAAATGTGAATTATAATGAATATGAGTCGGCTAAAGGAAGTTATTCAAGTATATATATTTTCCCGTCACTTGTTTTCCTGATAATCCTTATTTCATGCCTGAATTTTGTTAACCTGACTGTATCAGAGGGAG
>CAYQBZ010000293.1:0-4876 GCA_964415855.1 uncultured Rikenellaceae bacterium | reverse complement strand
AAGCCTTTCTCCTGCTGATTTCCCTATCCTGATTGCAGTCATCGATGCAAGGAACGTTACCACCCCGATAAGAATGCCGGACGTCCAGATCCTCACATCCAGCAAGGCAAAGCTAATACCTATGGCAAAAGCATCAATACTTGTACCCAGGGCTATCGTGAAAAGAACAAGTGTACTGCTGTAGTCATCTGCCCTGTAAGCTATTTTTCGTCTGCTGCCCTCATAAATCATCTTAAGGCCCAGAAAAAGAAGCAAGCCCATTGCGATCCAGTGATTGAGGGTCTTTAATGCCTCACTGACAATTGAACCCAGGAAATAACCTGCAACAGTCAGCCCTCCCTGGAAAAGTCCAAACAGTGCCGCCACCTTAAAAGCCTGCCGGAATATAATGCTGCTACGCACCACACCATACGATAAGGAGACTGCAAAGGTGTCAAACGACAAGCCAATTGCAATTGCCAGTATTGTTAAATAGTCTAACAGATAGATCTTTGTTTGCGCAAATATAATATAAATCATTGCTTTAATGTTTTTTAATTTGTTTATATATATTTGGTCACCATAAAAGAACACAATGAGAGTTGTTATTCAGCGGGTGAGCAGAGCCTCGGTAACAATCGGGAAAATCAAAAAATCTGAAATAAGCAAAGGCCTTCTGGTACTTGCAGGTTTCGAAGAAACTGATAATGAGTCCGATACTGAGTGGCTTTGTAATAAAATAGTGCAGCTCCGTATCTTTAACGACAGCAATAATGTCATGAACCTTTCGGTTAAGGATATAGGAGGCGAGATACTCGTAATAAGCCAGTTTACCCTACATGCAAAAACACGAAAAGGCAACAGACCATCTTATATACGTGCAGCACATCCTGATATCGCCATACCCTTGTATAACAGCTTCGTAGAAAGGCTGTCAGATCTTCTCGGGAAACAGGCAGGCAGCGGTGAGTTCGGTGCAATGATGAAGGTTGAGCTTGTTAATGATGGTCCGGTAACTATCCTTATTGATACAAAGGACAGGGTCTGAGAGACCGGGAGACTGAGGGAAACTGAATTTTTATCTTTATGAAACGGGAAAAATTTGAAAGCTGAAATGACAGAGGTGAAAACATCGAAATGGTCTGTACTGCTGGTTGCAACCTTTGCAGCATTTCTTACTCCTTTCTTAGGATCAGCCGTTAACCTGGCCCTGCCATCAATAGGGAAAGATCTTGATGCGGATGCAATAAGCCTGGGATGGGTCATCAGCAGTTTTATTCTCTCTTCGGCAATATTTCTCCTGCCGTTCGGGCGTCTGGCCGATATCGCCGGAAGAAAAAAGATCTTTTCATACGGGATATTCCTGTTTACCGTATCTACTTTCCTTATATTATTTTCGGGAAGTGTTGTTAGCCTGATCATCCTACGGATCTTACAGGGATTGGCAAGTGCCATGATATTTGGTACCAGCCTGGCAATAATAACTTCTGTCTTTCCGCCAGGAGAAAGGGGCAGGGCCATGGGAATAAATATTACCGCTGTTTACCTTGGACTATCGTGCGGACCAGTTGCAGGAGGCCTGCTGACACAGTATCTTGGATGGAAGAGCATATTTGCCTTTCTGGTCCCATTTGGTGTTGTCTCCCTTATTCTTCTTAGCAGGAGAATTAAAACCGAATGGGCAGATGCTGCAGGTGAAAAATTTGACTGGAAAGGTTCTCTGCTATATGGTATAGCGCTATTATTGTTTATGTATGGTTTCTCCAGGCTTCCATCATCTTCAGGCTGGGTATGTTTAATATCAGGTGTTTTTATGGCTGCTCTTTTCCTAATGTTTGAGAAAAAGATCAGCAATCCTGTTTTTGATGTCAGGCTGATACTGAGAAACAGGGTGTTTGCCTTTTCAGGATTGGCAGCATTGATAAACTATTCCGCAACAAGTGCAACAGGATTTTTTATGAGCCTGTATCTCCAGTATCTTAAAGGTCTCGATGCAAGAACAGCAGGTCTGATAATGATATCCCAGCCAGTTGCAATGACACTTCTCTCCCCTTTAGCAGGCAGATTATCCGATAAAAGAAATCCAGGGGTCATTGCATCATTTGGAATGGGATTAACGGCTGCCGGGCTCATCCTGTTATGTTTTATTAACGGGGATACTCCCAATTACCTTATTGTATTGTTACTGGTGATGATGGGAACAGGATTCGGTCTTTTCTCCTCACCAAATTCAAATGCAATTATGAGCTCTGTCGAGAAAAAGCATCTTGGAGTTGCATCAGGGGTGGTTGGTACAATGAGGATGATAGGACAGATGATGAGCATGGGCATTGCCATGATGCTTCTGTCGGTTTATATCGGGAAACAGACCATAAATCCGTCAACTTATGCAGGTCTTCTGAAGGGTATGAGGACAGGTTTCCTGATATTTTCAATACTTTCCGTTTTAGGAATTTTCGCTTCCCTGGCGCGTAATAAAAAGCTGGGAAAAGCCAAGAGTAAGATATAAAATAATGCAGTTTTGAATATGCAGGGACATTACATGCTACGTTCCTGCAAATATTATTTTGCGGGCAGACCCTCTGTCCCTGTGTCCAGGACGAATTTCCAGGTTCCGTCCGCCTGTTTCTCCCATACAGTAACATAAGTGCCTTTTGAGATTTCCCCCGTTGCCCTGACTGTACTGGTATATGTTCCGTATGTATAACCCAGGTCCCCGCTCCCTGATATCTTAGCGTATATAGGTTCCCAGCTGAGTATAAAAGAGGTATCGCTCTTTCCTTTGTAACGTTCAGTCAGGGCAATTCTTCCTTTATCCGGATAGAAGTTATCCCTCAATATTACACCGTCATCCTTCCTCAGTTATGCTGTTGATATTTTTTGCGCAACTTAATGTTGCAATAAAAATTATTATGAAAACAAAAAGCATTATATTGACGCCATTCTTTTTCATGATCTATGCGGTTAATTTAATATAAAAGAATACTTAATGACAAAGCTATATCAAAAACTGATCAAATCATGCCCTTCTGAATCTGAAATCAGAAAAGGACTGAAAAGTGTATCTTCAAGCTCCCGGTCGACACAGGATAAGCATTTGCTCATCCGGATTCTGAACACGATAGACCTTACCAGCCTAAATACAACTGACAATAAAAGTCATATTATACATTTGACAGGAAGGGTCAACAGCTTTTCAGGCAGATATTCCAATATCCCCAATGTTGCTGCAATTTGTGTATTTCCCAATTTTGTTTCTGTTGTGAAAGAGAAATTGTCTGCAAAAAATGTAAAGATCGCGTCAGTTGCAGGTTCATTTCCAACATCCCAGACTTTCAGGAGCTTAAAGGTAAATGAATGTAAGATGGCAATTGATGCCGGTGCTGATGAAATTGATATTGTTATACCTGTGGGTGCCTTTATCGGTAATGATTTTGTATCAGTTGCAGACGAGATAATGGAAATCAAAGCTGCCACAGGCGATAAGCAATTAAAGGTCATCATTGAATCGGGCCTTCTGGGCACTTACGAAAATATATTCAAGGCATCAATGATTGCCATGGATGCCGGGGCCGATTTTATTAAGACATCAACCGGCAAGACTAATGTATCGGCAACTCCTGAAACAGCATTTGTGATCTGCCGGGCGATATCGGATTTTTACTCCGAAACCGGTATCAGGGTCGGATTTAAGGCTGCCGGGGGAATTGCTGATCCGTCGGATGCTGTTAATTATTACCGTATTGTTGAGTATTGTCTAGGTGAAGAATGGTTGAATAATACACTTTTCAGGATTGGCGCCAGCAGGCTTGCCAATAACATCCTGTCTGAAATTTCAGGTTGTAAGGTTGAACATTTCTGACCCTGACATTTTAGTATTTTTACTTTTACTCTTCCAATAATCACTATTTTTGTGATTTGATAACACAAGAATGATGATTATCACCTCCCCTGTTCCACAACAGGATTCTATCCGGATCAGGAATATAGTTCTGCAGGATTCTCTCGTTGCGAAAACCGACACAGTTGCGGCTGTTGCACCGATTCCAGGAGTTGATTCAATAAAGCCGGTGATAAACAAGAAGACTGTCAGACCTGAAGTTAAAGTGCATGATACCACCCCGGTCCGCAGCAGAAACAGTATTGCCGATATTACATTTTACAACACAGATAACTTTATCCTGTCAACTGGACAGGAGCCGTTTGCTAAATTTCCTTTTTCGTTCATTGAAAGAAACCGTGAGATAAATAATGAATCCAAAACATCGCTCGTCAAACAACTTAAACCCGGACAGCAGCTTCCGGATGAGCCCTACCACCAGGACTGGATCACCGGGATAATCCTCCTTGCCGCTTTCCTTTATTCACTCATGAGGACAGCATCGGGAGATGCCCTGCCTGGTGCAAAAAGGTTTTTGCTTTTCAGACCAATTAACGATCCTGCGTCAAGGGATGCTGAAAAAATGTTTCACTGGCAATCAGCATTACAAAATCTTCTTTCTTTCATGGGGACCGGCCTGTTCGCGTATCATGCGGCACTATACTATAATGTTAACACGGCTCCCGCCAGGGGAATCACATTATGGGTGCTATTTGTAGGCATAATTATAGCCGCTGTTATGCTCCGACATATTGCTTGCTATTTAACAGGTTATATTAGCGGAGAGAGAGAGCTGTTCAAAGAATATGTCTCGGGTATATATTTATCATACAGGTTGATTGCCCTTATACATTTCCTGCTTGTTATTCTGATTTCATATACCACGATTTTGCCGGAAGGCATATATATTTCAACCGGGATAATTGTGTTCTTTCTGATGTATCTGTTACGTGTAATAAGGCTTGTAATGATTTTTATAACGCGTAATATTTCAATATTCTATTTGATTTTATACCT
>CAYQBZ010000292.1:0-4889 GCA_964415855.1 uncultured Rikenellaceae bacterium | reverse complement strand
GCCTGAGAAGTACTAATAGTCTGAAAGTTTGAAAAGTAAAAAAGTTAAGAAAGTATATTAGGTTAATAATGTTCAAGTAGTACAGTGATTTTACCGGACCTGACTATTAACTTATGACTTAAATATTTACTCTTTTCCCCGCTTTGCAGGATTTCCTTGCTTCGTTCCTCATCTTTCTACATTTTTCTTTCAGCTATTTTCTTTCTACTTTTATCTTTCTACTTTTATCTTTTATCTTAACACTATGCCTTCCAAACCATCCATTCCAAAAGGAACAAGGGATTTCTCAACTGAAGAGATGCTGAAACGCGAATATATTTTTGAAAATATAAAGCAGATATTCCGTTTATACGGCTATCAGCCTATTGAAACCCCGGCTATGGAAAATCTTACAACCCTTCTGGGTAAATATGGAGACGAGGGCGATAAGCTTCTTTTCAGGATACTTAATTCAGGTAATTTCTTATCGTCGGTAAGCGACACGGATCTGGGTAAAATAGAAACAGGTACTCTCTCCTCACAGATATGTGAAAAAGGATTACGTTATGATCTTACCGTTCCCTTTGCCCGGTATGTGGTCCAACATCGTGATGAGATTATATTTCCTTTTAAAAGATACCAGATACAACCGGTCTGGAGAGCAGACAGACCACAGAAGGGAAGATATCGGGAGTTCTTTCAGTGCGATGTTGACGTGATCGGGAGTGACTCATTATTAAATGAATACGAACTGATCAGGATTATAGACGATGTGTTCGCTAAGCTGAGGATGGGAATTGTGATAAAAGTAAATAACAGGAAGGTACTTTCTGGTATTGCCGGATACATTAATGAAGAGAGCCGGATAATTGATATCACCGTTGCCATCGACAAACTTGACAAAATAGGCCCGGAAGGTGTTAACAGGGAACTGTCAGAAAAAGGTGTTTCTGCAGAAGCGATAACAAGGCTGCAACCTGTTTTACAACTGGCAGGCGATACTAATTCCAAACTTAGTAAGATGGGTATCTTACTATCTGACTCCACAGCGGGAATGAAAGGACTGGAGGAACTAAGAACACTGTTTTCCTATATTGAAAACGATAAGCTGACAGCTGATGTTGAGCTGGATCTTACTCTGGCCAGGGGGCTAAATTATTATACCGGTGCAATAATAGAGGTAAAGTCGGAGGATGTCAGCATAGGAAGTGTCTGCGGCGGGGGCCGTTACGACAATCTGACCGGAGTTTTTGGAATGGACGGTGTGTCGGGCGTGGGAATATCTTTTGGTGCGGACAGGATCTATGATGTCCTTAACCAGTCTGGTCTTTTTAACACTTTCAGCATGTCATCAACTCAGGTACTGGTTGTAAACTTCGGAGAAAAGGAGCTGCGTTATTCGACAGGCATAATAGAAAAGTTGCGAAGCATTGGCGTATGTACTGAATTATATCCGGATACCGTGAAGTTAAAGAAGCAGATGTCATACGCCGATTCCAGGAATATACCTTATATAATCATTGCAGGTGAAGATGAGATAAGGGAAGAAAGTGTTACAATAAAGAACATGTCAGCCGGAGTCCAGGAAAAAGTGGCTTTGAAAGATCTGAATTCTTATATTAAGGATGCAGTCAATATTAGTAAATGAGCCAGGTGATATTCCTCAGATTCTTCTAACCATATAACTATGTACCATAAAATAACTCCTTCAGACTTGACCCTCGGGGCGATTGGTGAAATCATCCATAAGAACATTAAGATCAAACTGTCGGACGAGTCTGTTGCTCTTATAGAACATTGCAGGCAATACCTCGATGCAAAACTGGAGAACATTACCGCTCCCCTTTACGGTATAACAACCGGATTCGGTTCACTTCAGAATAAGACTATTAGCAACGATCAGCTAAATAAGCTTCAGTCAAACCTGGTTATGTCTCATGCCTGTGGTACCGGTTCCGCTGTTCGTGAAGATATTGTCCGGATGATGCTGCTTCTGAAGATCCATGCCCTGAGCCTTGGTAAGTCCGGTGTCCAGGTATCAACCATTCAACGACTCGTTGATTTCTTCAATGAAAGGGTCACTCCTGTAGTATATGAGCAGGGGTCGCTGGGAGCATCAGGTGATCTTGCTCCTCTCGCCCATCTTGTTCTTCCCCTTCTTGGAATGGGAGAGGTAACGTATGAGGGAAAAATTTATAAGGCCCCGGAAATCCTAAAGAAATTCGGGTGGTCTCCCGTGGAACTGAGGTCCAAGGAAGGTCTTGCCCTCTTAAACGGGACCCAGTTTATGAGTGCATATGCCGTGTACATAATAGCTATGGCAGAAAGACTCTCAAAGATTGCAGATATTACAGCGGCAATTTCTCTCGATGCATATGACGGACGGCTTGATCCGTTTTTTGAGATTGTTAATGCAGTAAGACCGCACAGAGGACAGTCGGAAACTGCAAGAATTTTCAGATCAGTACTTGAAGGCAGCCAGCTGATCGCAAGGAACAAAATTCATGTTCAGGATCCCTATTCATTCAGGTGTATTCCGCAGGTCCACGGAGCAACGAAAGATGTATTAAGATATGCAAAATCAATAATACTCACAGAGGTAAATTCCGTTACAGATAATCCAACCCTGTTCCCCGATGAGGATCTGATTGTCTCCGGTGGTAATTTTCACGGACAGCCTCTTGCCCTTCTTTTTGATTATCTTGCTATCGCACTTGCTGAGCTGGGAAGTATATCTGAAAGGCGTATTTACAGATTAATTTCAGGCCAGAGAAACCTCCCCGAGTTCCTTGTGGCAAATCCGGGGCTTAACAGCGGATTCATGATTCCTCAATATACTGCTGCATCCATTGTAAGTCAGAACAAGCAGCTTTGTACCCCATCTTCAATAGATTCCATACCCTCATCAAATGAACAGGAGGATCATGTCAGCATGGGTGCAAACGGCGCTACAAGGTTGTTGCGCGTAGCTGAGAACCTTGAGAAGATAATTGCAATAGAGCTGTTCACGGCAGTTCAGGCTCTTGAGTTCAGAAGACCACTTGGATCATCTGCAATAATAGAGGATATTGTTAGTTCGTACAGAGAAAGAGTACCTTTCATTGAGGATGATAAAGTGATGTATGATGAAATAGCAAGATCTGTGGATTTTATCAGGAACTTTGAGTTCATCCTATAAATCACGTCCGGGATTTATTCTCTGGGTTTGCCTCCCTCCCTGCAACTCATTGAGAAGTTGTGCTTTATATTGATTTTCCACCTGGTAAAACCTTATCACTTTTGCCGGCGGTAATATCTCTTTAAGCTTATTATGGAATTCAACAGCCAGGGCATTTTCCCGGACCATAGTGGCAAGTAACCTGTCGCCAAGAGCAGTCAACTGATTATCATTAAGGCTATTCTCATTCTGGTTAAAGCTCTTTAAGATCGAGTTTCTTTCTACCAGTAAGGTATTTCTCAGTTGCTGGTATTCGTTATAAACAGGCCAGAATCTCTCAGCTTCCCGCGACGAAAAATTCAATCTCCTTGTAAAGAAAGCAATCTTATATGCGTTAAGCCTTTCAAGATTGGAGTTTTGGGCCAGGGACCTTACAGAAGGAATGATCAGCAATAAAAATATTACAACTATGCCTCTTCTCATAATTTTGAACTTAAAGTTGTTCATATATTTCGTTAATATCAATGTTTTCCAGCAAAAGATAGTCAATTATATCTGAATTGCTTACATCAGGCATTTCATCAAAAGGAATAACAGATGCTGCCCTTTCCTCAAGAGTAAGTATATCAATCTCATTTATATACATATTATTATAATCTTCCGGAATTACTTCTGATACCCGGGTGCTTCTCTTTTCATACGTCAGAAGTCTTACAGCAGCATAACTTAATATAATGAAGCCGGTAACGGAAGCAGCCACAAGAAAATAATTCCTGAACCTGCTGTATATCCCGATATGCCTTACTTCCTCCTCAATACCTGCCGTTTCAGAAATAATTTTTCTGGTCACATCCTCAAAGTAATTGTCAGGTACTTTATAAGGATTCCTTGCAGGTTTATCATTCAGCTTCATCATCATTAGCTTAGATAGTTAAGTATCAGAAAGGTTTAAATCTGACTGATTATTTTTTCAATCTTTTTTACTGCGTGATGATAAGATGCCTTCAGTGCCCCTTCCGATGTATTAAGGACCCTGCTCATCTCTTCATAGGTCATCTCATCATAATATTTAAGATTGAATACTATTCGTTGTTTCTCAGGAAGTTTAAGAATGGCATTTTGCAGTATTACTTCCGCCTCATCTCCGTCAAACCATGTGCTGCCTTCCTGAGTATTACCGAAGTAACTTTCAAGGTCATCAAGGGAAACCTCTGAGTTACTTTTTCTTTTTTTTATTAGTGCAAGTGCTTCATTGGTAGCGATAGTATAAAGCCATGTATAAAGTGAACTTTCATTTCTGAATCTCCCGATGCTTTTCCATGCATTGATGAATGTATTCTGGAGGGCATCATCGGCATCCTCGTGCAGTATTACAAGCCTTCGTATATGCCAGTACAACCTGGAGCTATATTTTTCAACAGCAAGCCGGAATCCCTTATTAAGATCAGCTTTAAGTAAATCGGCAATATCATTGTCGGTCTTACTCGTACTCAATGGCGATATAGATTTTCTCCTTTGATATAAAAATTACTCCAGGGTTTAAAGATAGGAACTAAAAAGTACTTAAAGTGCACTAAAGTACTTAGAGTTAATATCTTTTAAGTAACCCTGGTTATACTCTTTGCTGCTTTAAGTATCCAGGGTACTCAGGTATTGAATAATCCCCATAATAATGATAAATTTACGGCCAGACAATCTAATCCGGATAACATATGGCACTTCAATGTGGAATTATTGGAATCACTAATGTCGA
>CAYQBZ010000291.1:0-4895 GCA_964415855.1 uncultured Rikenellaceae bacterium | reverse complement strand
CCTGGCTTATCAAGGATTGCATTCCAGGTAACACTTCTGTCTCCTGTACCGCCCCTGGTGTATACGGATGAGAGTACATATTTACCGTAATAGGTAGATTGAACAACAGGCTGCCAGTATTCCGGGATCCTCATAAGGCTTATCTGCTGGTATGTTTGTCCATGGTCGTTCTTAATACCGAGCAGCCTTTTAAGAGGACTTTCAGTAAGCTGCTTGCTGGTGATAAATCCAGGGTCCTCATTATCCACAATTATCTGTGAGGGATCTGTAATTACAGGCGGGGCTGAAAGGACTTCCTCTCCTGTAAAGGGTTTGGTACTTATTTTTACCTTTGCTATTTCTGCTATCGGCATCGAGATCTCACCAGGTATGTTTTTCGAAAATAGAGTATTTATCAGCATAGCTCTCGGCTGTGCATCGAGGACTATTCCTACTCTTTTTGATTCATTTGGTGCCAGCATTACAATCCTGGAGATATCCGATGCACCCATTCCTCTTCCCTGCATAGCAATAGTGATGCCTCCGCCACGTCCACCCCCCTGCTGAATTATGTTTACTCCCATCTGGCCTCCTCGTCCTCCTGCTCCCGGCCCTCCTGCTCCGGTACGGAATGATACGTTAAAAAGCCCTGCGACGGGTTCGGGATTTGAGGCAATAAATGTCACCTGGTATCTGGACCTGTCATCGACAATAATTTCAGATGCCCGCAGACTGGTTATCAGGAAACCGGGCTGTTCCCTGCCATTAAACCAGTCGTTAAGATAGGGATAGAACTCAAACCCGAATCTGTCTTTTATATCCTTATTGAACTGCAGGATATCAACTCTCTTAAAACTATTAACATTAATGTACGATGCGAACCAACTGTTGAAATCGTCTATCCCTGCCTTTGATCTCAGGAGATTGAAGAGCCAGTCTCCTTTTACAGTTAACACTGTTCTTATGGTATCGCCCAGGGGATTCTTTGCAAGCAGGTCCCTGAAGCTTATCTCTTTCATGACAAGGTTGGCAAAATCGTTATCGGAAAGACTGCCCTGTAATATGCCCCTGGCGCCTCCCGGAGGTAATCCCTGATTCACTTTCTGAAGATGTGATTCAAAAACAGCATTTATTACAGGATATTCCGTTGAGTAAAAGTTATTCTTAAAGAAATAAAAACTGGGACCCAGCAGATAACGGGTAGGTTCATTGTAAGCAACACCGTTTACCAGCCTGAAATTTTCCCCGCTGATGAACGTGCTTCGGACAAAACTATTGAACAATCTTACCTGTAGTTCTTTATCTGTTATTACCTGGTTATTCCTTGTCATCCTTTTTTTCTGCCTCTGGAATTGCTTTTCAAATCCGGCATTCTGAAGAGTGGAGAATTTTTCCGGGAGAAGCACTAGTGACGGCTGAACCTCCGCCCTGGTCTGAGTATTTTTCTTAGGATAAGAATAGAACTGGACAGGAACCTCAAGAAGACTTAGTGTTTCAAAAGGATATTTAACCGAAAAATTTGTTTCCAGCTCCCTCATAATGCCCGACACGAGGTTGGAAAGGGTGTCTTTTATCTCAGCAAGGTCTTTTTTGTAGTAATCGTGACCCGGCATGTGATAGCTTATATACTCAACTGCATTAATTTTGAGAGTATCAGTCAAATAGTTACCAATAGCCAATGTCAGTCCGGTTAATGGTTTTTCAGGTGAAAAACTGCTGTATCCCTGTTTTTGTATCAACCTGCCCTGTGAAACTGCTGACAACCCGTTCTCATTTTTAACATTAAGCTTATATCTGGTAAAATCTATCTTTATCCTGGCAGGATTCGAGGGATAATAATTCAGGGCTGCAACAGGATACCAGTGAGTCTCGGGGGTTAGCAGCACATAATCCTCTTCCAGGAAGGCCTGCCGTTTATTGACATTGAGCATTGCTATCCTGTAACGGGTATCTTTCAGGTTATCAGTATAGTTCGGGTAACAGAATGATTCATTTATGGTTCCTTCGTAAGATATAATGAGGCTGTCAGTCTGACCTGGTTCCAGACTTTTACCGGGGTCTATTTCAATTATATGATATGTTCTTTTGAAAACCAGGTTCTTTCCTCCACTTGTTATGTTAAGTATATGTAGTGAAGGGTTAAGTGAAAAGATGTACTTGCTGACAGGTTCCTTATTATCGTTCAGGATCCTGATATTATCTGATGCTTCAAACTGTTTCCCTTTGTGAATAAATTCAATCGAGGCATCAGTGATGGATGTAAAAGTTTGATTTTCAAAAAGTCTGTTTGTCTCAATTACCCGGTTCTTATCCTTAACCCCGGTACTGTAAAGCGAATAGGTATTATATCCGCAGACAGCTGCACCGACAGTAAAAAGAACAAGAAATATTGTCGTGATGATCCTGTGCACTCCTGACTGAGGAAGACGTTTGAATAACAGTACGGTTGCAAGAACAAGTGCCAGGCCGAGGAACAGATAAAGCAATCGCTGGTTTAAGATAAAATCCGGGTTGTCAAATCCGATCATTCCGGATTTAAAAACGGGAACTCCGAAAGCCATATAATCAAAAAGTGATCCCATCCTGAACCATATCGCCTGGGTCCGTAAAACGGACATCAGCAGGAAAGCAAGTCCGAGGCTGAAGATTATTGTCGGAACGCATATTATCAGGAGATAAGTGATATATGACATGAGATCTACTGACATGCTTTTGGAGATGATATTCATCAGAAGACCGATAGCCAGGATAATCAGATCAAGTCCGATGAATAGCCGGAGGATCCCCCATGTCTTCCCGATAACATATTCAAAATTCGACATTGACCTCGTGTACAATACCTCATTCGTATCAAGCTTCTTGTCTCTTTTCAGGAAATCGGCAGCCAGGAAAATCACAACAATCGCCTGTGCTATGTTAAGAAGGTACAGGTTTATAAGAGGTACACTGGAAGGGATGGATATTATTTCCCAGGGCTCATCACCTACAGGGGAGAAGAGGCCGATATTCATCATAGTGAAAATAAAAAGAGCCCCCAGTGAAAAAAGCCTGAAAAACCAGCTTCTCCTGAGAGTTTTAGCCTCATATTGTGCAACAGTCCTGATGTTATGAATGAATGACATGGCCGTATGAGTTTTTATTCTATGATTTCAGCGTGCAGCTTAAGTACCATATAATAGACATAAGCATGTTCAATGTTCGGAATAATTGTAGTTGAGCTGTATTCCGGGACATCATCTGAGACTATCTGTACTTCCCAGCCTGTTTCAACAGGAATTGTTGAGATCACATTATAACGTTCTTTCACCTTTTCATACTCATAGGGAGTGAGGTAAAGTTTAAACACATGATTTTCAGCATGTTTTACCAGGTTTTCAGGAGAGCCGGAAAAGACAAGTTCTCCCTTGCTAAGGAGAGCCATTCCCTGGCATGTGGATGAGATATCACCTACAATATGGGTAGAAAGGATGATTGTAACGTCGTGCTGGCTCAGCTGGGAGAGAATATTTCTGAACCGTATCCGTTCATCCGGATCAAGCCCGGTAGTAGGTTCATCCACAACGATGATCTTTGGATTCCCGATAAGAGCCTGTGCAATCCCAAGTCGTCTTTTCATTCCTCCCGATAACCTGTTTGCCTGCCTGTCGCGGACTTCAAGCAGCCCTACCTGGTCAAGCAACCTGTCAACCTCCTTTAGCCTCTCCTTCCTGTTCTTAAGTCCTGCAAGCGCCCCGGAATAGTCCAGGAATTCCCATGTCTTCAGCGCTGTGAAAAACCTGAAGTCCTGTGGCAGGTAACCCAGCATACTCCTTAGCTCCTTCCTGTGCTTCTGAATATCCCTGCCATCGATGAGGACTACACCGGAAGAAGGTTTCATAAGGGTTACAATTATTCTCATGAGACTTGATTTTCCTGCTCCGTTGGGTCCGAGAAGCCCGAACATCCCCGTTCCGAATTCAAGGTTAATATCTTTTAGGGCATGATTACCGTTTGAATATATCATATTTAATCCCTGAATCTCAATTTTCATCTCAACGTGAAGTTTACGTTATAATTTTCGGAACGAATTCTCATATATTAGACTCTATAAAGACGGCAAATATTTCAAATGTAACAATCTTTATGTTATACAGCATAAAAAAACGAATCAAAAGGATAAATAGCATAATAGCAGAAATAAGAGAGCAGACCGGAGGGAGTAGTTGCGGGATGCGGATTATTGCATTACAAAACTAATTCCTATTTTTGTGCAATATAATATGCTTCGTGGTATATCTTATAAACAAGAGAAAAATAATCAACGATCCGGTATATGGTTTCATCAGGATCCCGGGAGACTTTGTTTTTGACCTGATTGAGCATCCCTGGTTCCAGAGATTAAGGAGTATAAAGCAACTGGGACTTACAAGTTTTGTTTACCCCGGGGCTAATCACAGCAGGTTTCAGCATGGATTGGGAGCCTTGCATCTGATGGACCTTGCAATTAGCACCCTTGGGAGTAAGGGAGTTTATATCACTGAGCCTGAAGTGGAGGCCACCTTTATTGCAATCCTGTTGCATGACATAGGACATGGTCCTTTTTCACATGCACTTGAGAGATCAATTATTACAGGGATAACGCATGAAGACCTGTCTCTCTTAATTATGAGGAAATTAAATGAGCTGTATGGCGGCAGGCTTGATCTTGCAATTGAGATTTTCAGGGGGACATATGAGCGGAAATTTCTTCATGAACTGATTGCCGGTCAGATTGACATGGACAGGCTGGACTACCTGAGAAGGGACAGCTTCTTCACCGGGGTTATTGAAGGATCAGTGGGCTCTGACAGAATTATCAGGATGCTTAATGTTGTAGACGACAGCCTTGTGATAGACGAAAAAGGCATATATTCCCTTGAAAAATTTCTTATTGCCCG
>CAYQBZ010000290.1:0-4901 GCA_964415855.1 uncultured Rikenellaceae bacterium | reverse complement strand
CTTTTTTCCGGAAATTTCAAACATAATTTTTCATAAATATCTACTGCTCTTGAGTAATAGCCCTGGTTAATATATATACGGGCAAGAGTTTCCGTGACCAGTCCTCCTCTCTCCTCAACAAAAGGTATTGAAATATCTTCTACAGGCTGATCTGATTTAACAGGTTCGATCCTGGGGTTTTCATTAATAAATCTATCGATCAGGTCTGACTGCAGCTGTTGCCTGCTATGTTTTACTGCATTTTCCGACTCATCAGCTCTATCGCTGGCAGCATCAGGTACAGCTGCAGAAAGTTCACTGAGATCCAGTTCAAGCAGGTCGCCGTTTGCCGGCACTGCAAAACCAGGATCCATATAAAACACTCGTTCTTCTTCAGACGATGATTCATCATCGAGCAGGATCATTACGCCTGCAGGTTCGTCGATACCTTCTTCAGATGGTATAATGATTGAATGGCTGTGATCAGCCTCCCTGCCATCAGGCTGTGAATCTGTATCTGAGTCCTGCAGTTGCTTTTCTATATCATTTATCAGCTGTTCACTGTTCAGTGCCGATTCTATAACCGTCTGCCTGGGATTTGACTCTACGGTTTCCTCAGGGATATGGACTTCCTTCCCATCACCGGGTTCCTTTTTCCCGGAAGGTGGTGCATTAAGGAGGTAATACAGAACCTCCCTGTCAGCAATATGTATACCGGAGCGTCTGAGTTGATTTTCAAACTTGACATCAGAATTATTCTGAAGTCCTTTTAAGAGAAGAAGGTGGGCACTTTGAAAATATGGGAATATGTCGATTAATTCAAAGATCTCCCCTAACATCTGCTTGTTAAGCGGAACATTATTCTCGATCATATTTAAAAAGTCATTCCTGTTCATGTGAGCTTACCAGTTTACAAAGGCCTGGTTGAATATATCCTCAACAATCAGTTCCACAATCTTGTCTGACAGTCCCTTCTCAACCTGGCTCAGGTCGAGGTTACTGTCGTAATCTTCATATCTTGAAAAAGTCTGTTCATAATTAAGGTCAGGGTCAATAGCATTTGTGAATTTAACCTTTACTGCGATCGTAAACCTGTTGGTGGCAGCCTGTGCATCAGCAGCCACAGTTAATGGTCTTGTGTTATATTCGGTTATCTCCCCTTCAAAATTTACATCGCCAATTCCGTTGACATACCCCAGGTTGGTTTGGGTCTTGCATTTATCAATCAGCGCATCGGTAATGTACTGACTAAGCCCTGTCTGGACAATGGGAGCCCTGTTCTGAAAATACTGGATGCTTACGGTCTTAACATCAGGTGATATGCTGGCTCCGGAAAATGAATAAGATATCTTACAGCTGTTGATTATGGCAGATATGGGGATAAGCAGAATCAGAACAGGATATATCATGTGTCTGCTGACAGTATTCTTTCTATTCAATTCCATATTCCTTTATCTTTCTGTAGAGAGTTCTTTCTGATATTCCCAATTCACTTGCTGCCAGCTTTCTTTTACCGTTATATTTTTCCAGGGCCTTTTTTATCATTTCAACCTCCTTATCGGCAAGGGATAGTGATTCCTCTATTATCTCCTCCGTATCCTGGATGCCATCCAATGACTGATGTTTCTGGAAATCGTCCTGCCGGGTATTATCGTCAGCGTTCCTGTTTCCTCTCTCATCTTCCTCCCTGAACAGATCCTTTATAACTCCTGCATTTGATAAATGAGAGGCTCCGTCAATTTCTCCATGCCTGATAAGATCAAAAACAAGCTTCTTCAGATCATTCATGTCACTTTTCATATCGAACAGTATCTTATACAAGATCTCCCGTTCAGATGAAAATGCCCTCTCATCATCCTTTTTGATAACAGCAGGCAGTTTGATACCCGAAGCTTCGGGAAGATACAGTCTGAGACCAGGAGCATTAATTTCCCTGTCATTCTCAATAATGGAAATCTGTTCGGTGATATTTTTCAACTGCCTCACATTCCCGGGCCAGGAATAACTGAGTAAGAGGTTTTTAGCATCGGAATCCAGCCTGATTGCCGGCATCCTGTACTTCTCTGCAAAATCGACTGCAAATTTACGGAACAACAGGAATATATCATCTCCCCTTTCCCTCAGCGGAGGTATTCTTATAGGCACAGTGTTCAGCCTGTAAAAAAGATCCTCCCTGAATTTCCCGTTCGCAATCGCTTTACCTACATCAACATTGCTGGCTGCAATTACCCGTACATTTGTTTTCTGGACTTTGGATGACCCGACTCTCATATATTCTCCCGCTTCGAGCACTCTCAGCAGACGGACCTGCGTAGACAAAGGCAATTCAGCCACTTCATCAAGAAATATTGTTCCTCCGTCAGCCACCTCAAAATATCCCTTCCGGCTTTCCGTAGCTCCTGTAAATGAACCCTTTTCGTGTCCAAACAACTCCGAATCGATAGTGCCTTCGGGTATTGCCCCACAGTTGACAGCTATATATTGTCCATGTTTCCTGGCACTGAAGGTATGGATAACCTGTGGAAAGATCTCTTTCCCTGTCCCGCTTTCCCCCGTTATCAGAACCGAGAGATCGGTCGGGGCAACCTGTACGGCAATATCAATAGCTCTGTTCAGCCCTTCATGGTTGCCGATTATTCCGAATCGCTGTTTAATATTCTGTAGATCCTTCATGCCTGTTATAACAATCATGCGAATTTAAGGTTTTTTTAAAACATTGGGAAATGCAATTTTCGTAAATTCGCAGTATGAAAGTAGATCAACGATACCATTTTGCGGGAATTATTCCCTCAAGATTCGCCTCCTCCCGATTTCCTGGCAAGCCTCTCGCAATGATTGGTGAAAAGACAATGATCCAGAGAGTTTACGAACAGGCCTCCCGATCGCTAGACCTTGTATATGTTGCCACTGACGATACCAGAATATTTGATAATGTACTTAGCTTCGGAGGGAAAGCCATAATGACTTCACCCGATCATCAGAGCGGTACCGACAGATGTGCTGAGGCAGTAAGGAAAATTTCAGGAGAGATATCCGATACTATTGATATTGTAGTTAATATTCAGGGAGACGAACCATTTATAAAACCTTCTCAGATCGACCTCCTGATGGATTGTTTCAATTCTGAAGATGTAGAAATAGCAACGCTTGTAAGAAAAGTGGCTCATGATGAAGAAATAGATAATCCAAACCAGCCTAAGGTGATAATAACCAGGGAAGGATATGCAATCTATTTCAGCCGGACAGCTATTCCATATGTCAGAGGTGCTGAATTGAAAGACTGGCCGGCAAAACATGTTTTTTTAAAACATATAGGACTTTACGCATACCGCACAGAAACTCTTGCAAAGATCACCTCACTACCCCGCGGTCCCCTTGAAATTGCAGAAGCCCTTGAGCAGAACAGGTGGATAGAAAACGGCTTCAGGATAAAGACAGCTGAGACAACCTCGGAAACGATCGGGATAGATACACCCGGGGACCTGGAGAGGGCAAAAATGTTGCTGGATAACATATAAATAATATTTTATTAACTTTAGCACAATTTTTGATAGAGAATGTTTAAACGTGACTATGAAGAAATATTTACCTATACTTCTTCTTATTCTACTAACAGTTGACCTTCATGCACAGAAGGATACTACAGGCATGGGCAGAACCCAGCAAAGATATATCGTGGCCGATGAAGCGAATATTAGTGTAACAATATACCCGGTGCCGGTGACGGATAATAATTTCACAATAAGGGCAAACCGGGCTGTGTCATTTATCAGAATTACAAACATTATAGGTCAGGATATTTTCAGAAGGCAGTACAATAATCCACAACAGATAAATAAAATTTCGCTTGATAATCCTAAAAGGGGAATGTATATTGTAACAATCTTATTTGAAGACGGGACCCGTGTTGTGAAAAAGATAATGGTTGAAGAAACAGAATAGAAAATATTTGATCTTAAACCCCGATCCGGAATTACCTGCAAGAGATCTTTCCGCAATAATAATTTTAATTTATTAAGAATCTTACCCAGAGTTTTTTAAACATTCTGGTTTATTAATTGTTTACATATTTAGATTAAATACGTAAGTGCTGAATTTCTAGTGAAGTTGAACCATGGAAGACGGATTAAATGTGTTTTCAATAAAGGATCTTGAGAATTTTTCAGGGATAAAAGCTCATACGATCAGGATTTGGGAGAAAAGGTACAGGGTACTTGAACCTGACAGGACCGACTCAAATATCAGAACCTATAGCGAATCTGAACTCAAAAAGATACTTAATGTCGCTTATCTGAACCGCAAGGGACTAAAAATATCAAAAATAGCAAGGCTGAATGAAGATGAGCTTACCAGCCAGGTAATGACTGTAAGCAGCAAGCATGATGAGCCTGACCGGGATTTTCAGCCAGGTAAGATCCTTATGTCAGCCATAAGATTTAACGAAACTCTCTTCAAGGAGGCTCTTGCTCCTTTCATCAATCACAGAGGTTTTGAAGAAGCATACTCAAGATATCTGCACCCGCTGCTCGAAAAAGCCAGGATACTCTGGCAGACAGGAAGCCTGTCGAGAGCACAGGAACAATTTGTCAGGAATACTATAAAGCAGATCATTATAGTAGAGGATGACAACCTTAATACGAAGAGCGGCAGGTCAAAATACTCAATTGCAATGATCAATACTTCAGATAATCTTACAGATAACAACTTCCTGTTCTATAAATATGTACTTAAGAAAAGAGGTTTCGACGTTATTTTTACAGGAGGGATACTCCCCGCTTCCGAAGTAATTGAGATACATAAAATAAAACCGTTTGAATATCTTGTTGTAAATTCCAGCGCTTTTGATTTTGCAGAAAGGAAAATCGGTTATTTCTCCAGCATCGGAAAATCCCTGATGCTTAAGAGAATTATACTGACTGATT
>CAYQBZ010000289.1:3613-4907 GCA_964415855.1 uncultured Rikenellaceae bacterium | reverse complement strand
GAAGGTGACGGATTCTGGTATTTGTATGTACAAGTTTTGGATGAGGCAGGAAATGAAGGTATAGCAATAACTGTTCTGCTCTTTTACCCGCATCCCCGTACCCCACACCAGGTTAAAGTTTAAACGTTTTTCGGATCTTATCTACATAATCCAGCTTTTCCCAGGCAAAGAACTCAACCTTTTTAAGATAAATTTTCTTACTGTTGTTACTGGCAGCTTTTGGTTTGCTTCCGGGTACTTCGTAATATACCTCAACGTCCATGGCAAATGCATCACGACCAAAATGACCATATGAGGCAGTTGGCAGGAATACAGGATTTTTCAATCCAAAGCGCTTTACTATCGCGTACGGTCGCATATCGAAGAGCTTTTCAACCTTTTCCGCTATTTGTCCATCGGATAGTATCCGGCCTTTGTTGTCCCTAACTTTAGCAGTCCGGAAAGTATTTACATATAATCCCACGGGCTGGGCTACACCGATGGCATAAGCCACCTGGATGAGGGCCTGGTCGCATACCCCTGCAGCAACCAGGTTTTTGGCTATATGCCGTGCGGCATATGCTGCTGACCTGTCCACTTTTGATGAATCTTTCCCGGAAAAAGCTCCTCCGCCATGAGCACCATGTCCCCCGTAGGTGTCTACAATTATCTTACGGCCGGTAAGCCCTGTATCACCATGGGGCCCCCCAATCACAAACTTGCCGGTAGGGTTGACAAGGAGCTTCATATCGGTGCTGAATAACTTTTTAATTCTTGAAGGAAGAGCTTTCTTCACTCTTGGAAGGAGTATTTTCTGAAGGTCATCAGCTATTGTTTTTTGCATTGCTTTTTCAGCAGTTATTTCAGCTTTGTGCGATTTATCCTTTGGAAGCACAAATTCATCATGCTGGGTACTTATTACGATGGTATCGATCCGGACAGGATTGTTATTATCATCATATTCGACTGTGACCTGTGATTTACTGTCAGGCCGCAGGTATTTCATATACTTCCCTTCGCGCCTGATCTCTGCCAGATACTGTAAAAGCCTGTGAGCCAGCTCAGCTGTCAGTGGCATGTAGTTATCCATCTCGCGGCAGGCGTAACCGAACATCATACCCTGGTCGCCGGCACCCTGTTCCTCAGGTTTTTCACGGACGACGCCCTGCCTTATATCACTCGACTGCTCGTGTATCGTAGAGATAACACCACATGAATCACAATCGAACCGGTATTGCGCTTTGGTGTAACCGATATTACGTATAACCGATCGGGCCGTCTCCTGAACGTCAACCCACCCGTCGGTTCTAACTTC
>CAYQBZ010000289.1:0-3603 GCA_964415855.1 uncultured Rikenellaceae bacterium | reverse complement strand
CCTTACGTGCTGTTTCCTGCACATCTACCCAACCATCTGTCCGGACTTCTCCGCCACAAACAACAAGACCTGTTGTTACAAAAGTTTCACAGGCTACTTTTGATTCAGTATCCCAGCGAAGGAATTCATCAAGTAATGCATCTGATATCTGGTCGGCTACCTTATCGGGGTGGCCTTCTGAAACTGATTCGGAAGTAAAAAAATATCCCATAGCTCTATTTTTAAATTAGCATTTATCCTGAGAATACGTCTTCGAGTGCCCGAAGTACAAAAGTATTTGATGTACATAAAGCGCATCTCAGAATTTAACAACAGATGGGGAGTTTGGTTGATTGAGAGTTGGAATTATCCGCGGTTTAGCATTTTTTCCTGTGGTTGCAATCAGCACAAATCTTTCCACCAAATTTTGTCGACACAAAGGAAAATAAAATTTATGTCAAAAGCAAAATTATTATCCACCCGTTAGTTGCCGGAAAATTTCCTCAAGATTGTTCTTTTTGTTCTGAAGTGAAAGAACCGTCAGGTTGTTTTTCACTGCGAATGAGAATATAGATGGCCGTACATCTTCCGTCCCGCTGGCTTCAATGAGCCAGGTATTTTGCTTAATTTCATGAGCAGCATTTATGTTATCTGTTTTTAAGAGTAATGATTTCTGTATCTCTTTATCGAACTCCACCTCAACAGTCTGAATATTTTGTCTGAACAGGGAATATATATTTTTCTTCTCCTCATTGGCTATAAGTATTCCTTTATCAATGATGATAACCCTGTCGCATATAGCTTCGACCTCCTGCATTATATGTGTTGACAGCATTACGGTTTTTTCCCTTCCGGCCTCCTTGATCAGGTTTCTTATCTCAACGATCTGATTAGGATCAAGCCCTGTTGTTGCCTCATCAAGTATTAGCACGTCAGGATCATGTATGAGTGCCTGTGCAAGTCCTACCCTTTGTCTGTATCCCTTTGAAAGTGAACCGATCTTTTTATTCTGTTCAGGTGCCAGTCCTGTAATATCTATAATGCTGTTAACCTGTTTTTGCACAGGTATCACTGTTTTATATATTGAAGCAACAAAACCAAGGTATTCGCGGACATACATCTCGGGGTAAAGAGGATTGTTCTCAGGGAGGTAACCGATAAGTTTTCTCAGCTCCGTATTATCGGTGCCCACCTCAGCTCCGTTTATATGAACCTGGCCCGATGAAGCAGGGATAAAGCCGGTAATGATCCTCATCATCGTTGTTTTCCCTGCTCCGTTTGGACCCAGGAAACCGACGATCTCGCCTGTCTTTACCTCGAAGGAGACACTATCGAGCGCTTTCTGTTCCCCAAAGAGTTTTGTTACCTCTTTTACTGTAATTGACATTGAAGTTGTTTTCTGACAATAAATGCAGGTGCTAAGATAAATTATTGCGATGGTATCTGCAATCCGGGATTTTATTAAATTTGAGTATCATCAAACTTACCCGGATATGGAAAACCAGTTAGTCATTGTTGCTGTTATGGTAATTTATATGACACTTTTGATCTCCTGGGGTATATTCCAGGGGAGGAAAGTCAAAACGGGAAGCGATTATGCAATAGCCGGAAGAAGGTTACCCGGCTGGGTAGCGGCGCTTTCAGAAAGGGCAACAGGAGAATCTTCGTGGGCTTTACTTGGATTGCCCGGCGCCGCATATGCCATGGGACTTACCGAGGTATGGACAGCAATTGGATGTGTGGCAGGGATTGTAGCAGCCTGGGCAATACTTGCATGGAGACTACGTGATGAGGCAGAAAAATATAATGTCACAACTTTTACCGAGTATATTGCTGCGAAGCACGGGGAAAGCGGCAGATCTCTCAGGATAATATCCAGTCTGGCAATAGTCTTCTTTTTCTTCTTTTATGTCGGGGCTCAGTTCCTGGGTGGCGGAAAAACTCTTCACACGCTTTTTGGCTTATCTCCTGCCAAAGGTATTCTGATCACAGCGGCAGTAATTGTTCCTTACACTGTATACGGTGGCTTCAGGAGTGTTGTTTATACAGATGTGGTGCAGGCAATTGTTATGATCGTCACATTAATAATAGGTCCGATTGTCGGAGTTTTTTATATCCTTCATAATCCCGACGTATTCTCAACGAATATTTCAGGGGCACTAATAAAATCGGGAGACAGCTATTACTCGTTAACAGGTGCGGCCAAAGGCTTTGGTGCCGGGCTTCTCATAACCGGAGGATTCAGCTGGTTTTTCGGGTATCTGGGCGGACAGCCCCAGTTAAGCCTGCGATTTATGGCGATAAGTGATTCCAGGCAGGCCCGCAAAGGAAGGAATATAGGAATAGCCTGGACTATAATAGCATATATAGGTGCATTAATGCTGGGCTGGATAGGAATAGCCATATTCGGACCTGCCGGATTAAGTGATCCGGAATATGTTATGCCAAGTGTTATCCTTAAGCTATTTCCACCGGCAATAGCTGCAATTCTCATTACAGGAGCTATTGCAGCCATGATTTCTACTGCTGATTCCCTTCTTATACTCTCGGCAACGGAGCTTTCGGAAAGTGTGATAAAAAAGAAAAATACAAATGGGATGGACGGATCATCGGGCAAAGAACTGGTAAGGCACAGGATCACAACAGCTGCTATTGCGGTTATAGCCCTTGCCTTGTCATATATATCACCTTCAAAGCTGATCTTCACCCTGGTGAGCTATGTCTGGGCAGGGATAGGTTGTACCTTTTCCATTGTAATCCTTTTTTCTTTATTCTGGAAGAAATATCATGGACGGGCTGCAACCATAACTATTGTCAGCGGTCTTATCTTCACTATTATCTGGATCAGCGGTGGATATGAGCAACATTACCGTGTTTCGGATGCTAAAACCCAATTCCTTATTGAACAAAACATCATCGGCATCAATGAGAAGGAAGCACTGATAAATATGGAAGGTATAAAATATGTGAGTTCATCGAGGTTTGAGACTGCAATCCGGGAGAGACTCAACGGTTATGATTCATCCGGGAGCCTTCCGGTAATTGTTTCTGCATATACTGAGAAAGGAATTCCTGCAAGACTTGCAACTTTTATCTTTGCTCTTATGGTTGCAGTATTATCTGCATTTATTATCAGGCCAGAGGCTCCTAATCACCCCAGCCACCCATAAACTGACTTGACTTGGCAAATGAAGCCATAGGATTAACACAACATACCGGGATCTTTGAGCTGTTGGCAATTATAAATTGTTCTGACGCGCCCATTACATAATCAGCAACCGTAATATTCTTGGTAGTCATGATCAGTATCAGATCGGCATTGATTTTCTGGGCAAATTCTATTGTCTGCTTGGCAAAGTCACGTTTCTGGATCTCATGGATCTCATACTCTATATTATTCTGTATGAAGTATTTAATAGCATAATTGAGGTTGATATTTGTCTTTTTTATCAAGCTTTTATCAGTTGTCACGGCAACAAGCATATGCACTTTTGATTCAAAGTATTTCCCCATAAAAATAGCCATCTTTATCTTCTGCTTGTTTTCCGTCCTGAAGTCAACGGGGAAAAGAATATTGTGATATCTCTCCTGATCGACTGGAGGGTCCTGTATAACAATAAAAGG
>CAYQBZ010000288.1:0-4947 GCA_964415855.1 uncultured Rikenellaceae bacterium | reverse complement strand
CACTGTTAAAAAGGCTATGATACTGCAGAAGGCATACACTAAAACGTCCGATAGTGTTTATTTGGACAAAGCCATAGGTGAATTCGAAAGTCTGCTCGAAAAAATGCCGAATAACACAGATATATTGAATAACCTGGCGTATATGCTGCTTGAAAGCGACAGAAACATCGATAAAGCCCTTGAATACTCAAGCAAGGCATGTGAATTCAAGTCGAATAACGCAGGCTATCTGGATACTTACGCATATGCGTTACATAAAAATGGCAATAACAAAGAGGCGCTCCAGAAGATCAATGCCGCCATCCAGCAGTATGAGCAGGACGGGCAGCAGGCATCGTTTGATGTTTATGAGCATCTCAGCATGATAAACGAAGGGCTTGATTTAAACGAAGAAGCGTATGATGCATATAAACAGGCATTAAAATCTGCCCCTGAGAATGCGGTCGAACGGATAAAAACGGCTATGGAGCGTGTTTCGGATTAAGACATGGATATTAATATCCTGAGGATTTTGTGATAGAACAGAGGCGTCAAGTTGTTGCAGGTAAAAGAACCGGCCGGCAGACTCATCGCTGAAAGTGATCACCCCCTTACTGTTGCCTCTGTAATCGATCCCAGTGAGATATCAGTTGTGAATGATACTATTTTCATATACGATTTCGGACAAAATGCTTCAGGTATAATTAAGGTAAGGCTCATAGGACAAAAAGGCCAGACAGTAAGATTCATACCAGGCGAACTTATTGGCGATAATTCCCTTGTTAATCAGAGGGCAAGCGGTTCACCATACTATTTCACCTATACTTTACAAAGCACAAATGAGGAGATATGGATGCCTCGTTTTACATATTACGGATTCCGTTATGTCCAGGTATCAGATGCGGTACCTGCCGGTCATGAAAATAATTCGGACCTGCCAGTAATAACGGATCTGCAGTTTCTGCATACCAGGAACTCATCCCCCGAAACAGGCAGCTTCAAATGTTCCAGTCAGCTTTTTAATTCAATATATGATCTTATAAACTGGTCGGTAAAAAGCAATCTTGCCAGCGTAGCAACAGACTGCCCTCACAGGGAGAAACTGGGATGGCTGGAACAGACTCACCTGATGGGCAATTCCATAAAGTTCATTTATGACATACATAATCTCTATAATAAGGTCATTGACGATATGATCGGGGCACAACTGGAAAATGGGCTTGTCCCTGATATCGCACCTGAATATGTGCCTTTTACAGGAGGCTTCCGCGACTCACCCGAATGGGGAAGTGCCTGTGTTATCCTTCCATGGGATATGTACCAGTGGTACGGTGATCTGGAAGCTGTAGAAAAAGCTTACCCGATGATGAAAAGATATCTTCATTACCTCTCAGGCGTTTCGGATAATTATATCCTTTCTCACGGACTGGGAGACTGGTACGACCTGGGTCCAAAACCTCCGGGAGAGGCTCAGCTTACACCCAGGTCCGTTACCGCCACCTCAATATTCTTTTACGATACCAGATTGCTTGGAGAAATGGCTGAGCTTTTAGGAGAAGAAAAGGATGCTGAGTACTACAGGGATATGGCAGAAAAGATACGGAAAGCCTTTAATATAAAATTTTTTGACGCAGCAACAAGAGTTTATTCAACCGGGAGCCAGACTTCCTATGCTATGCCTCTTTTCTTTGGGATGGTGGATGACAGCGTAAAAAATGAAGTGATACAGAATCTTGTCAGGTCAATAAATGACAATAATAAAGCCCTGACTGCAGGTGACATAGGCTACAGATACCTTATCAGGGCGCTCGAGGATTATGGATACTCGGAGCTAATCTATGAGATGAATTCAAGGACAGATGTGCCAGGCTACGGTTACCAGCTCGCCAGGGGAGCTACATCACTTACTGAATCGTGGGCTGCCCTTAAAAATGTGTCAAATAATCATATGATGCTTGGTCATCTTATGGAATGGTTCTTTAGCGGGATTGGCGGTATACGTCAGGCTCCCGGATCGGCAGCTTATGATAATGTGATAATTGATCCCGCAATAGTAGGCGACCTTAGCTGGGCAGACACGAAATTCAAATCGGTTCACGGTGATATCGCAACATCGTGGAGAACAGAAGACGGGAACCTTATACTTGATGTTTCAATACCGTCCGGTTGTAATGCTGTAGTGGCCATCGCACAGGCAAATGCAGGAAAGATCACCGAGAGCAATCTCCCTCTTGGTGATTCAAAAGAGGTCTCAGTTCTTAAGGAGAGTATGGGGAAAACATACTGCAGGATAGGATCAGGAGAGTATCACTTTAAATCAGCTTTTATAAAACAATACGACAAATGAAAAGAATCTGCAGTATTAGTATAATATTATTTCTGATATCAGCTTACTCATACTCCCAGTTCACTCTGGAAATAGAAATAACCGGGATAAGGAATGATTCAGGCTTAATTATGTTACAGCTTTTTGATAAAGATGAAAAAGTCCTTTTGCAGACAATGAGACCCGTGAGTGATAAAAAATGCCAGTTTACTGTTAAAGACCTTAAAGCAGGAGAATATGCAGTTCGTTACTATCATGATGAGAATCTCAATGGCCGTATGGAAACAAATATCGTGGGAAAGCCAACTGAAGGATATGGCTTTTCCAATAATGTGACCGGGAAGTTCAGACCCCCCCCATTTAAAGACTGGCTTTTTGAACTTAAAGGGAATAAGAAAATAACAATGAAACCAGTATATTGAAATAAAATGGGAAACGGTAAATCGTCAGTTATAATAGGAGCAGGTATCGGAGGAATAGCCACTGCAGTCTACCTGGCAAAAGCCGGGTATAAGGTGGATATATATGAAAAGAATTCCACCCCCGGAGGCCGGTGCGGCCAGCTCATACGTGAAGGTCACCGCTTCGATCTCGGAGCAACAATGCTGATGAT
Source organism: uncultured Rikenellaceae bacterium (assembly GCA_964415855.1). Lineage (GTDB taxonomy): Bacteria > Bacteroidota > Bacteroidia > Bacteroidales > VadinHA17 > LD21. The sequence goes on along the minus strand of CAYQBZ010000288.1, from coordinate 2,029 downwards.
GCCCGGTATATACCGTGAGATATTCGCATCTCTTGGAATTCCTCTTTTTGAAGATGGAGAGATGACACCACTGGATGACCTGTACAAGATATATTTCGACAACAATGAAGTTCTGGCTTTTACACCCGATAAGGAAAAAATGAAAGCTCAGCTTGAAAAGATCGAGCCGGGAAGCTTCGAAAAATCACAAAAATATGTCACGGACGGCTATGAGATCTTTAAGATAGGGATCGGGAAACTTATCGGACGTAATTTTTATAACATCTTCCAGTTTGCCAATCTGAGAAATATAGGCATGTTGATAAAGATTAAGGCCTACATTTCCAATTACAGGTACGTAAAAAAGTTCTTCCGGAACACTCATCTCAGGATGGCATATACTTTCCAGAATATCTATGTTGGTCAGAGTCCTTTTGATTCCGCTGCCCTGTTCTCGATGGTACCGGCAGCAGAGCTTACCGAAGGTTCATTCTTCCCGAAAGGAGGAATGTACAGTATAGTCAAGAAGCTGGAGTCTGCAGCCCTGGCATCAGGCGTCAGGTTCTTTTATAATAAACCTGTTAATAATATAAACACAAACAGTAGAAAAGCCGTAAGCATTACACTCGAAGATGGATCAGAGATAAAAGCTGATATCATCATAGCAAATGCTGATCTCCCGTATGTTTACCGCAACCTGCTGCCCGATAAAAGAAAAGCAGGAAGAATTGACAGGATGAAATATTCATGTTCTGCCATCTGCTATCACTGGGCTCTTGATAAAGTATATCCTCAGCTCGGGCATCATAGTGTTTTCCTCTCAGATGGATTCCGCGATGGGCTCGACACGATCTTTAAAGAAAAGTCTGTAAGCAGCCGCCCAAGCTTCTATGTGCATGCACCTGTCAGAACAGATATTTCAGCTGCACCTGAAAACCAAGATACACTCTCATTCATTGTAGGAGCCGGACACGTTGACAGGCGGAAGAAACAGGACTGGAATGATCTGAAGACAAGGACAAGGACAGCCATCATAAGGCGGCTTAAGCAGCTAGGCCTCGAAGATATTGAAAAACACATTAAATTTGAGATCTGCTATACTCCTGAAAACTGGGAAAACGCCCTGAATATCTCAAGAGGTTCAGTATTCGGGAGCCTGGCACATAACCTTATGCAAATGGGATATTTCCGCCCTCATAACCAGCACGGCAAGTACCGAAATCTGTATTTCGTCGGCGGGAGCACTCATCCTGGAAACGGTATCCCCAATGTTTTGATCTCTGCCGGGCTTAGCGCTGAACGTGTTCTGAAAAATAGAAATAACTTTACAGGATAAATGAATTCAATGAAGAATAAATTTACGGAAATATTCGAGGCGATTGATTTTGAAAATATAAAAGATCATCCCAATATACTTATTGCAGCTAATTTCTGGGAACGGGAGAGATATTGTGCAGCAAAGATCTGTTATAAATTCATGCGGGAGATAGATGATATAATCGATGATCACAAGGCAAAAAACAGGGTTATCGCTCAGGAAGACAGAAAAGAATTCGTATCAAATGTCCGGGAATGGCTGAATATGATCATAATATACAGGGACTGTAATCCTCTTCAGGCAGAACTTAATGAAACCATTGAGAAATTCAGGATCCCGCTATGGCCTCTTGAAGCCTTCGCAAAATCTATGATATATGACATTAATAATGATGGATTTCCAACAACTGATAAATTCATTGAGTATGCCAACGGGGCATCTGTAGCACCTGCCTCAATTTTCGTTCACCTTAACGGAATATTGAAACAAAATGGCCACTTCGTAAATCCTTCTTTCGATGTTAAATGGGCAGCAACACCCTGTGCAATATTTAGTTACCTTGTTCATATTATCCGTGATTTTGAGAAGGACCAGAAGAATAATCTCTGCTACTTTGCTGATGACCTCATCACAAGAAACAACCTGAGCAGGCAGGATCTGATGGAATTTGCACAGGGAAGGCCCCTCAGCAATAACTTCAGGAACCTTATCAGTCACTATTATATGCTGGCT
>CAYQBZ010000287.1:0-4975 GCA_964415855.1 uncultured Rikenellaceae bacterium | reverse complement strand
TTACTCCAAATAATTTTTTCCATGATCGTAAATATTGTTTATTAATTTATTTTTCTTATCTTCTTTTACATATAAATGAGTAACAATTTTATTTTTCATTCTAATCAATATATTTAGGTGTCGATAACTATGCAAAATTACCCTGTTTTGAGCAGGTTTGATTATGCAAAAAGCTGCAATCAAGTGCAAAACATACAGAGAGTTACAGAGTTTAGCGACACCTAATTGACACTTTTGGGATAGGTGTCGAAAGAGTGTCCTTTTTTAGGAGTTCTAGTGTATATTTTGAGCATCTGTAAAAAAAGAAACCGCCCAAAATCATTGATTATAAGCGGTTACAAAAATTATGTGGCAAATTTTGTAGTCCATAGGGGAATCGAACCCCTGTTACCAGGATGAAAACCTGACGTCCTAACCACTAGACGAATGGACCATGCAAAGAACTTTAAAATGCGGATGCAAAGAAAAGATGTTTTTTTTGATCTGCAAAATTTTTTATGCGAAAAAACTTATTGATTGCCATGCTTTTATTAGTGGACAAGGCTTACGGGATCAAATCCGTTAAAATTGCCTGAGCTCATTAAAAGATAAACAGGATTTGAGTATTTCCCGGTCTTTATATTTGAGAACATGATATCAGCATTGTCATAAACCTTAACATTATCACTGCCAAAGGCCTTTAAGATAATTTCAGGGGAGAGGGATCTAAGTTTTTTTAGTTCAAGAGCATGAGGATTAAAATAGACAAAAGCCCGGTGTGCACTTGCAAGTGTCCCTTTATAAAACGGGAGAAATTCAGAAGTAAGGCTTGAATAGGTATGAAGTTCCAGACACACAATTAATTCTCTTCCTGCATATCTTTCCGCTATTGCATCAACAGTGGCCTTTACTTTTGAGGGAGCATGCGCAAAGTCAAGGTAAACAACTCCATGCTCATTCTCTTCAAGCTTCTGTAATCTCCTGGAAGTGCCTTCGAAGGTCTGTATTGCACCGTAAAAATCTTCTTCCGGAACACCTGCAGCAATGCATGCCTCTTTTGCTGCAGAGAGATTTTGCATGTTATGTCCGCCAAATATCTTCAGTGGGACCATCCTGTTATGCGTGGCAGCATAAAAGCCTGTCCTGTTCTGGAAGTATCCATGGACCTTATATGGTATTTTCCTGATATCACCCCTGGCGGCATCAGCTATCTTTCTTACCTCATTGTCCTCTTCAAAGTATATTAATGACCCGTCATCTGTTATCTTTTCGACAAAGATCTTAAACTGGTCGAAATATATTTCCTGAGTAGGAAAAACGTTTATGTGATCCCATGCTATCCCGTTAACAATAGCAATATCAGGCATATAAAGATGGAATTTTGGTCGTCTGTCAATAGGTGAGGTGAGATATTCGTCTCCCTCCAGGACTGCTATTGCTGAATCATCTGATAATCCTACCATCGATTCATATCCGTCAACCAGTGATCCGACCATGTAATCAAATTTGATCGCCAGGCACCTGAAGACATGCATTATCATTGCCGTGGTTGTGGTTTTTCCATGGCTGCCTGCCACAACGATCCTGAGTTTGTTTTTGGTCTGGTCGTAAATGTACTCCGGGAATGACATTATCTTCAGTCCAAGTTCCCTGGCCCTTTTAAGTTCCGGGTTATCTTCCCTGGCATGCATTCCGAGAATTACGGTCCCGATATCCCGGCTTAACAGGTCAGGGTACCACCCCGTCATGGCAGGCAGCAACCCATGCACGGCGAGCCTTGATCTGGATGGCTCGAATATCTCATCATCCGAGCCGCTTACCAGGTATCCCTTTTTATGAAGCGTTATTGCCAGGTTATGCATCACTGCACCACCTATTGCAATGAAATGTACTTTCATCCTAGACATCACATATCTGGATGCATTTTCTCAGTGATGCCAGCTTGTCTTTTTCTGCCGGTACAAATTCCTGCCCTACATAACCCTTATAACCTGTCCTGACGATTGCATTCATTATTGCAGGGTAGTATAATTCCTGCGTTTCATCAAGCTCATGTCTCCCGGGTACTCCGCCTGTATGGATATGGCCAATATATTTACTGTACTTTGTTATTGTGTCAATAACATTTCCTTCCATTATCTGCATATGGTAAATATCGTAAAGCAGCTTAAATCTTTCCGATCCAACCATTTCGCAAAGGGCAGAACCCCAGGTAGTTTTGTCGCACTGATAATCTTTGTGACCATAGCTGTTAAGTAGCTCCATTATTATCGTAACACCATATTTTTCGGCAGCTGGCATCAGTGCACGAAGCCCGATAGCACAGTTGATCATCCCTTCATTATCGTTCTGTCCCTCCCGGTTCCCGGAGAAGCATATCAGGTTCGGGACTCCCGCTTCTGCAGCTTTGGGTATCATTGCCTTAAAATCAGCTATCAGCTTCTTATGGTTGGCAATACGGTTAAATCCTCTCGGGATACCCCAGTCAGTTGCGTAACCGACAGCACATTTAAGCCCGGCTTTGTTAACTGTGGCCCAGTCAGGCTCCTGCAGCAATTCTACTGATTCGATACCCATATCTTTACAGGCCAGGACGAACTCCTGCAGCGGTATATCACCATAACACCACTGGCTCACAGAATGGTGTATATTACCTTTAAGACCTGATGTTCCTTGTCCTCCTCCTCCGGTTCCAGCGAAGACACTGTTTAGTGGGTAGGCTGCTGTTACAACAGCTGCTCCTGCTATTTTCCCTATCATATTTCTCCTGTTCATTTTATATAAATTGAAAATTCACAATAAATGTAGTGAAAAACCAGAAGAATGGAATTTTCAAATCAGAAATAATTCATGGAATATTTAATAGCCTGAGAACTCAATGGAGATGCAGTTCGCAGGAATATTTTATATATTCAGTCGTTTTTTGTCCAGTTTTCAAGACTCACTGAATTCATTGTGGGATCTTCTTTTGCTCCCCTGGGTATAAGGTTCACAGATAACACCGATCTTGTTTTTGCCGGAACCGTTACTTCAAATCCGACCATAACTGTCCCCGGATTTTGTGCATCATATGTATGCGGTGGTACCGTGCTCCACTTTTTCATGAGAATTCCGACCGGAGAATTTACCTTGAGTGTAAGAGACTTGCCATTCTTTGTCAGTACAGCAGTATTACCGTTTGTAATGTTCACCGAAGCTGATGTCAGGAGGGTCCATCGGATAACGGTTTCAGATTCTGCCGTTTCTATTTCGTCCCTTACAGTGACATATTGATTGTCGACAATGGCAATTCCCCTCATGGCTTTATTAAGCGATCCCTTGTAAAGAGATGTAATATCGGTTACCGCGTTCATCATACCGGGCTGACCTGAGTATGATGTAATGGGTGCATAGCCTTCGACAGACTGTAGCTGGTTATTTACTGTAAGTGTATTATGTACGTAATTATTATATCTGAACACTTCCCATCTCTGCGAGTTCTGTTTCATGTTCCAGAGATCAACCCCTGCTGTCTCCAGTGAGTTATAATCCTGCGAACCGAAGTCCATTGCCCATCTTTCACCATTCGCATCCACGACAAATGATCCGATATCCATGTGTCCGTGGTTCACCGATGGTGATCCTCCTTTCATCCCCACAAATATGGCATTTGGATCTGTCCACGATGTGCGCATAAGTGTCACCGGATTTTTTCCCTGTCCCACCCAGATCATCTTTTCCGGAGGCACAATCCTGTCCATTGTAATACCCGCACTCCATATCATCACTGCAGGCAGCAAGCGGTCATTTGGCAGGTTCCTGTTTACCATGAAATATTTTTCTGACCATAAAAGCGACGGATCATTCAGCCTGCCTGCAAACCAGAACATTGCAGGATGCATTCCTCCTCCTGTACCTGCGTCAGAGTAATTGAAGGCATTACCGAAAGGACCGGTCATATTTTCAAGGTATTCCGCAGTCTTAAACACTCCGGGATTGATTTCCGGTCCATAATTCTTCCCGAAGACTTTTTCCATAGCGCTTAGGAACATGATATTAAAGCTTGTCCCGTATCCCCAGTAACCATAGCCTTCAGAATAGGCGCCATCTGGCAGGTAATCTTCCATTGGCAGTTCTATTGAGCTGATTGCCCTGTTGATGATCCTTGCGGAAAGATCCGGTTCATTTTCGCTGACGGCAAGGGCACCAAAGGTCATTCCTGCGTTGCAGACCTGGTTCCAGTTATGTGATACTTTGAGCCAGCTGTTATTCTTCGATTCGAGAGATGGTTTCAATCCTTTTTCAATTATTGCCTCCTTAATGGCGTTCCGTGAGCCGGGTTTTAGTCCATTATAGAGCCAGTCGTATCCTATTGAAACGGCCATAGTCATTTCTGCCACATCGAGGAAATGCGAAGGATTCCAGTCGCTAAATGCAGAAACCGCAAGCATCTCTTTTTCAGCACGTTCCAGGTATTCCGGTTCAGAAGTCATGCGCCAGGCATATGAAAGGTAAAATATTCTTCGCAGCGCCTCCCTCGATTTGTCGAGAAGCCGTCTTCCGATAAGAACCCTTTCAACAGGAGGTCTTGCGATTATCTTGCTGCATTCGTCCAGTATGAACTGATGGGTTGACTGCCATACAGGATCAGAAGCTATATTCTTCTTAATTGCCGCTTCTTCGCCTTGAAGAAGAAGGATCCTTGGATGAGAAGGAAGGCTGTTTTTATTAATTATATTCTCAACCTGGGCGCAGGTTACTGCCGATATGAACCAGAGTATGGCAGAGAACTTTAAGACAAGAGTGTGAGCTTTCATGATGCCTGGTATTATTGAAGCGTAAAGTAATGCAAAATCCTTTAAATAGCGAACTTGACCGTAATGTTTTATATTTGTATCAGTGATATACGAATCCACAACCTTATGATGAAAATTCCTTCACGTCACGAGTATAGAAGCGGACATTCGATCGAACTGCTCAGGAGCGGGGAGAATTATTTTGCTGTTTGCGAGAAGGT